>NZ_JBFBBE010000066.1:0-53805 GCF_040682555.1 Streptomyces sp. NPDC051172 | reverse complement strand
GCCACCCGGCGATCACCGCTGCCCGCACCCCGAAGAAACACCCGCAACCCGCCCGACACCCGTGATCAATATTCACGCGGTGGATCGAGGCTGAGCGCGAACGCCTACCGGTTGTCGATCGCGTGGCCGAGGGTGATGCCGGGTGGCAACGGACCGGTGAACCCCAAGGGCCTCGCCTTCTACGACGAGTTGATCGACGGTCTGCTGGAGGCGGGCATCACCCCCTTTGTCACCCTCTACCACTGGGACCTCCCGCAGGCCCTCCAGGATCGCGGCGGCTGGCCCGAGCGGGACACCGCACTGGCCTTCGCCGAGTACGCCTCGGTCGTGGCGGAGCGTCTCGGTGACCGTGTGACGCACTGGGCCACGCTCAACGAACCGCTGTGCTCGGCCTGGATCGGCCACCTGGAAGGCCGGATGGCCCCCGGTCTGACCGACCTGACGGCCGCCGTCCGCGCCTCCTACCACCTGCTCCTGGGCCACGGCCTCGCCGTCGGGGCGATCCGCGCCGCGGCCCCGTCCGCGCAGGTCGGCCTCGTCACCAACCTCTCCACGGTGCACGCCGCCACCGACCGCGACGAGGACGTACGGGCCGCCCGCCGACAGGACGGCCATGTCAACCGCTGGTGGCTGGACCCGGTGTACGGCCGCGGGTTCCCGGCCGACATGCGCGAGGTGTACGGCGTCGAACTCCCCGAGCGGGACGGTGACTCGGCGACGATCGCCGCCCCGCTCGACTGGCACGGCCTGAACTACTACATGCCGGCGACCGTCGCCGACGACCCCTCGGCCCCGGCACCCCATGTGCGTTCGGTCCGCCGCCTCGGCGTCCCGCGCACCGGCATGGACTGGGAGATCGACGCGAACGGCATCGAGACGCTCCTGCTCCGGCTCACCGAGGAGTACGGCGCCCGGCGCCTGTACGTCACCGAGAACGGCTCCGCCTACCCGGACGTCGTACGCCCGGACGGCACCGTCGAGGACCCCGAGCGCCGGGACTACCTGGAACGCCACCTCGAGGCCTGCGCCTCGGCGGTCCGCAAGGGCGCCCCACTGGCCGGTTACTTCGCGTGGTCGCTGCTGGACAACTTCGAGTGGGCGTACGGGTACGACAAGCGGTTCGGGCTGGTGCACGTGGACTATCGGACGCAGGTGCGGACGATCAAGGGCAGCGGACACCGCTACGCGGACATCGTCCGCGCCCACCGGGGCCGAGCCTGCAGGGCGGCCTGAGCCAGGACCCTGTGCCGGACCCGGGTGCGGGAGCCCGGATCCGGCACAGGCGCGGTCTCCCGGCCCATGGGCATTTTGCCGAGTCGTGTACGCACGGCCAGCTGTCGCGAGCGCGCCAACGTGGCACGATAATGTGACGAGGATCACCCTATGAGGGGGTGTGTGTCATGGCCATATCGGAAGAGGCGCCCGGCGCGGGAACCAGACCGGGGCTGCGGCGCGAGATCGGCTTCATAGGCCTCATCTGGGCCTCGGAAGGATCGATCATCGGGTCGGGTTGGTTGTTCGGCGCGCAGGGGGCGCTGGCGGCGGCCGGGCCGGCGGCCATCATCTCCTGGGCCATCGGCGGCGTCGCCATTCTGATCCTGGCGCTGGTGCACGCCGAGCTCGGCGGGATGTACCCGGTCTCCGGCGGCACCGCCCGCTTCCCGCACTATGCCTACGGTGGCGCCGCGGGGGCCTCCTTCGGCTGGTTCTCCTGGCTGCAGGCGGCCACGGTGGCACCCATCGAGGTCCTGGCCATGATCACCTACGGCCAGCACTACTCCTGGGCGCACGGCTGGGAGAAGGTCGAGGGCGGTCAGCACGTCCTCACCAGTTCCGGTATCGCCGTCGCGGTGGGCCTGATGGCGGTCATCACGGCCATCAACTTCCTCAGCATCCGCCTGCTGGCCCGCACCAACAGCGCGGCGACCTGGTGGAAGGTCGGCATCCCGCTGCTGACGATCTTCGTCTTCGCCATCGCGCAGTTCCACACCGCCAACTTCACGGCGGCTGACGGGTTCAACCCCTACGGGGCGAAGGGCATCCTGTCCGCCGTCTCGACCAGCGGCATCATCTTCGCCCTGCTCGGCTTCGAACAGGCCGACCAGCTCGCAGGTGAGAGCGCCAATCCCAAGCGGGACATCCCGCGCGCGGTGATCGGGTCGATCGTCATCGGCATCATCATCTACATCCTCCTCCAGGTGGTCTTCCTCGCGGCGCTGCCGGCGCATCAGATCGGCCATACCTGGGCAAACTCCGCGTTCAATACCCTGAGCGGGCCATTCGCGCAGGTCGCCACATTGGTCAGCCTCGGCTGGCTGGCCACCATCCTGTATCTCGACGCGGTGATCTCCCCCGCGGGCACCGGCCTGATCTACATCACCGGCTCCTCCCGGGTCTCGTACGGCCTGAGCCGCAACGGCTATGTGCCGACCGCATTCGAGCGGACCAACAAGCGCGGTGTCCCGTGGGTCGGCCTGATCACCGCTTTCGTGATCGGCTGCATCTGCTTCCTGCCCTTCCCGAGCTGGCGCTCCCTGGTCGGGCTGATCACCAGCGCGAGCGTGCTGATGTACGCGGGAGCGCCGCTCTCCTTCGGTGTGTTCCGCAGCCGTCTGCCCGACGCCCACCGCCCCTACCGGCTGCCCGGCGGGAGCTGGATGTCGCCGCTGGCGTTCATCGTGGCCAACCTGCTCATCCTGTGGTCGGGCTGGACCACCGACTGGAAGCTCGGCGTCGCCATCCTCATCGGCTACGTCATCCTGGTCGCCAACAGGGTGTTCAAGATGAACCCGATCACCCCTCAGCTGGACCTGCGTGCCGCGCAGTGGCTGCCGGTCTATCTGGTCGGCATGGGCCTGATCGTCTACCTGAGTGACTTCGGACCCCTGAAGCACCCGTGGTTCCCACTGTGGTGGGACATGGTCGCCACCGGCGTCTTCAGCCTGATCATCTACTACTGGGCCATGGCGGTCGCCCTGCCGGCCGAGCAGATCCAGTACATGATCGACCAGGTCGTCGTCCCCGAGGAGGAAGAGATCCTCTGACCGGGGCCTTCGGCCGAGCCGGCCGGCAGGGCGCGGGGCGCGTCAGCAGTCCCGGAACTCCGGCGACTGGTTGAGCACCTGCGACCGCACCGACGTGAACCGCCCGTACGTCTCCCCGTACCGTGCCCCCGGCCGGAACGCCGCCACCCGGTGGCAGTTCTGGAAGGCCAGTTCCACCCCGAAGTGGCGTTCCAGGCTGCCGCGGATGGCGTCGCTCGCGAGGGCACGCAGGAGCTGGCCGCGCTCCTGCTCGGAGGGGGGAGGGGTCTGGTTGTCGGTGAACTCGGCCGTGCCGCCCTTGAGTTCGGTGGCGAGTGAGGCGATCAGGTCGTAGGCGTACGGGAGGGACGTGCGGACCGTGTCCACGAAGTCCTCCTCGCGGATGTCACCGGACTCGGCTTCGGCGAGGAGCTTCGGGGAGACGTCGAGAGACATGAGAAGGGGCGTCCGTTCCAGGAGTTGGGGGATGTGTTTCACGGTGGAGGGGGGAGTGGTCAGGTGAGCGCCGTCGGGCCCGGTACGAACTCCGGGTCCACCTGGGCGGCGAGGCCCAGGCCGGTCGCCTCGTCCGCCCATGCGCGGGCATTGCGCAGGTGGAACTCGACGGCGTGGCGGTGGAGGGCGGGCCAGTCCCTGGGGTGGGCGTCGACGGTCTCGCGCAGGATGGTCAGGGCGTGGCGGTTGTGCGGCTCCAGGGTGTCCAGGCCGCCCTCCGTGCGGCCCTGTTCGGCTGCCCGTACCCACGGGGAGTGCACCAGGTGGGTCAGGAGGTCGTCGCCCACCTGCTCCTTGAGGAACAGCAGGTCGTCCTCGCCCGTCACCTTGTTGCCGATCACGGCGATACGGATCCCGAACTCGCGGGCGTGGTCGCGGTACTGGCGGTAGACCGAGACGCCCTTACGGGTCGGTTCCGCCACCAGGAACGTGATGTCGAACCGCGTGAACAGGCCGGAGGCGAAGGCGTCCGCGCCGGCGGTCATGTCGACCACCACGTACTCGCCGGGGCCGTCGACCAGGTGGTTGAGATAGAGCTCGACGCCGCCGAGCTTGGAGTGGTAGCAGGCCACCCCGAGGTCGCTCTCGTCGAACTCGCCCGTCACCATCAGCGGCACGTCGCCCACGCGCCGGACGTGGCGCGCGTGGAGTTCGTCGTCGCCCAGGAGGCGCAGGAGACGGGAGCCGCGGCCGGGCGGGGTGGTCTTGATCATCGCCGCACCGGAGGCGATGCGCGGGTTGGTGCCCCGCAGATACTCCTTGATCTCGGGCAGGTGGGCGCCCAGGGGTGGGGCGTCCAGACGGTCCTCGTCGTGTCCCAGCGCCTCGGCCAGGTGCTGGTTGATGTCGCCGTCGATGGCGAGTACCGGCGCGCCGGAGCGGGCCAGATGACGGGTGAAGAGCGCTGAGAGGGTGGTCTTGCCGCTGCCGCCCTTGCCGACGAACGCGACCCGCATTACCGGACCGGAATCGGGCTGGTTTTGAAAATGAATGTCATGTAGCTAGGTTTTAGGCAGCATCCGACGGTCTGTCAAATCGGGGGTGGCAGTCCAGTGATCAAGGTGGACTGCTCGCCGAGAACCGGCCCTTTGCAGGACGGGCGCCCTGGGCGGTCGGCGGATTCCGCGCCAGTAGGGTCGCCGTCATGAAGATCGGGGTGGAGATCGCCGGGCGGGCTGACCAGGAAGTCATCGACGCGTTCGGCCGGCTGTTGCCGCAACTGTCCACGTCCGCCGAGCCCGCTCGACGCCGGGGCGGTCGACCGCATCCTGGATCGCGACGCGAACACCGTGCTCGTGGCCGGGCCGACCGCGGGATCGTCGGCACCCTGACCCTCGTCATGCTCCACCTGCCGTCGGGGCTGAGGGCCCGCGTCGAGGACGTCGTCGTGGACGGGGCGGCACGGAGTTGCGGCGCTGCTGAGGCAGGAGGCCCTGCGCATCGCCCGGGAGGCCGGCGCCCGGACTGTCGACCTCACCTCCCGGCCCGACCGGGAGGCGGCGAACCGGCTCTACGAGCGGCTCGGGTTCGCGGCCCGGGAGTCGACGGTCCACCGGTACCCGCCCGAGGCGTGAGCGTCGCTCAGGACGCCACCGTCTCGCGTTCCGACTCCAGCTCCAGCATCTCCTCCACCTCGCCGTCCCGGACCCGGGACGTCCGTCGCAGCCACAGGACGTCGCGGCCGAAGGACCAGATCAGTGTGGCCAGGGCCAGTACGACGACCCCGAGGGAGGCTATGGGGGGCAGGTAGCCCGAGGCGGCCAGGAGGAGGCAGATGCCCTGCATCGCGGCGACCGTCTTGCGGGCCGTGCTGGGCGGCAGGGAGGCGTTCAGCCACGGCCAGACGCGGGCCGCGGCGACGAAGGCGTAGCGCATGCCACCGATGAGCAGGACCCACGGGCCGAGCTGCATCGAGACGTAGACGCTGAGCACCAGGATCAGGAACGCGTCGACCTCCATGTCGAAGCGGGCGCCCAGCGGGGTGGAGGTGTTGGTGGCGCGGGCGACCTTGCCGTCGACGCCGTCCAGGATGAGGGCGACCGCCGTGAGGCCGACGAGGGCGGTGACCGGCGGGGAGCTCTCGAAGGAGTCCGCGACCAGGGCCGTCACCCCGCCCACCAGGGTCGCCCGGCCGAGCGTCACGCGGTTGGCCGGGCCGAACGAGCGCGGCCGGGTGCGGTGCAGGGCCCGCGAGAGCACCGCCCACGTGGCGACGGCGAAGACGAGGCCGGTCAGCCAGCCCGCCGGCCCCATGCCGATCGCCGTGCCGAGCAGGGCCAGCAACAGGATCTGAACGCCCGCTCCCACAGCGGTCTCCTGCTGGACCAGCCTTGCGTCGTAAGTGTTGTTCAGGGCCACCGCACACCCTCCGGCCGTATGACAAAGTCGATCAACGCCGCGTACTGTGCGCGGCCTGTGCACACCTCGGTACGTGAACAACTTCCCGATCGTTCAGGAGGAGGCCGGATGAACCGCATCGCACGCGCGTTCTGGCTGAGTCGTCCGGGTCTCGGCGAGATCCGGAGCGTCGACCTGCCCGAACCCGCCGAGGGCGAGGTGCTGGTGCGCTCGCTCTACTCCGGGGTCAGCCGCGGCACGGAGACACTCGTCTTCCGCGGCGGCGTTCCGGAGAGTCAGCACGCGGCCATGCGGGCGCCGTTCCAGGAAGGTGAGTTCCCCGCACCCGTGAAGTATGGCTACCTCAGTGTCGGGAGGGTGGAGGAGGGGCCCGAGGAGCTGGTCGGGCGTACGGTTTTCTGTCTGTATCCGCACCAGACGCGGTATGTGGTGCCGGTTTCGGCCGTTACGGTCGTTCCGGACACCATTCCTGCCGAGCGGGCCGTGCTAGCTGGGACCGTGGAGACCGCGGTGAACGCCCTGTGGGACGCCGCGCCGCTGGTCGGCGACCGGATCGCGGTGGTCGGCGGCGGCATGGTCGGCTGCTCGGTGGCCGCGCTGCTGGCCCGCTTCCCGGGCGTACAAGTGCAACTCGTCGACGCCGACCCGGCCCGCGCCAAGACAGCCGAGGCCCTCGGAGTCGACTTCGCGCTGCCCGAGGACGCGCTCGGGGAGAGGGACCTGGTGGTGCACGCCAGTGCAACGGAGCAGGGCCTCGCCCGGGCTCTGGAACTCCTGGCCGCCGAGGGCACCGTCGTGGAACTGAGCTGGTACGGCGACCGGAGGGTGAGCCTCCCGCTCGGCGAGGCCTTCCACTCCCGGCGGCTGACGATCCGCAGCAGCCAGGTCGGCACCGTCTCCCCGGCCCGAGCGAACCGCAGCTACGCCGACCGGCTCGCCCTCGCCCTCGACCTGCTCGCCGACCCGGCCCTCGACGCCCTCATCACAGGGGAAAACGCGTTCGAGGAGCTGCCGGAGGTGATGCCCCGGCTGGCCAACGGCGAGATTCCCGCGCTGTGTCACCGTGTGAGGTACCCCGAAACGGTCTGACCTGAGAAAAGAGTGAGACTCGGCTGAACGGGGGGAAGCGAAGAGCCGTACTACACGGCATCCTCCGGCAGCCAATGGCCGGAGGACCAGACGTGCCGCACCTGGAGGGTCGTCCGTTGTTCAGTGTCACCGTCCGCGATCACATCATGATCGCCCACAGCTTCCGCGGCGAGGTCTTCGGACCCGCGCAGCGCCTGCACGGAGCGACGTTCCTGGTGGACGCCACGTTCCGGCGCGAGCAGCTGGACGACGACAACATCGTCGTCGACATCGGACTCGCCACCCAGGAACTCGGCGCCGTCGTCAGCGAGCTGAACTACCGCAACCTCGACAACGAGCCCGAGTTCGCCGGCGTCAACACCTCCACGGAGTTCCTGGCGAAGGTCATCGCCGACCGGCTCGCCGAGCGGATCGAGAAGGGCGCGCTGGGCGAGGGCGCCAAGGGTATCGCCGGCATCTCGGTGACGCTGCACGAGTCGCACATCGCCTGGGCGAGTTACGAGCGTGCCCTGTGACCGACGTGACCTTGGAGAAGGTGGAGAACGCCCCGGGGGAGGCGGAGATGTCGCTCAGCTATGTGCCCGTGCAGCACTCCGCCCTGAAGAACGCCGAGATCATCCCCATGTCCCTGCGTTCCGTGCACTTCGTCATGCCGGGCGGCGTGGACGACCCGGCCGCGCCGAGCGGCGGCAACGCCTATGACCGGCGCGTCAGTCTGGACCTGCCCGGCTTCGGCTGGCAGGTGCACAAGCACGCCGCGGCCGGCGAGTGGCCCCGGCCGGGGGCGGCGGCGCGCGCGGAACTCGCGCGGACGCTGCGGGAGTTGCCGGACGGCTCGGTCGTCCTGCTGGACGGGATCGTGGCCTGCGGGGTCCCGGAGATCGTCGTTCCGGAGACGGAGCGGCTGCAGTTGGCGGTCCTCGTGCACCTTCCGCTCGGCGACGAGCGGGGCCTCGAGCCCGCCGTGGCCGCCGAGTTGGACGCCAAGGAGCGTGACGTGCTGCGGGCCGTGCCCGCCGTGATCGCCACCAGCGACTGGGCGGTCCGCCGCCTCGTCGCCCACCACGGCCTCGCCCCCGAGCGGGTGCATGTCGCCGCCCCCGGCGCCGACATCGCGCCCCTCGCCTCCGGCACCGACGGTGTCTCCCGGCTGCTGTGCGTCGCCTCGGTGACCCCGCGCAAGGGGCAGCACCGGCTGGTGCAGGCGCTGGCCGCGGCGGCCGACCTGCCGTGGAGCTGCGTGTGCGTCGGCGGGCTCGGCCACGACCCCGAGTACGTCGCCCAGCTGCGGCTGCTGATCAAGGAGCACGGTCTGCAGGACCGGATCCACCTTGCCGGACCGCAGGCCGGTGCCGAGCTCGACGCCAGTTACAACGCCGCCGACCTCATGGTCCTCACCTCGTACGCGGAGACGTACGGCATGGCGGTGACGGAGGCCCTCGCGCGCGGCATCCCCGTGCTGGCCACGGATGTCGGCGGTCTCCCGGAGGCGGTCGGACGCGCCCCCGACGGCGGTGTGCCCGGCATCCTCGTGCCGCCGGAGGACCCCGCCGCCCTCGCCGCCGAACTGCGCGGCTGGTTCGGCGAGGCCGACGTACGACGCCGGCTGAAAGCCGCCGCCCGGGGCCGGCGGGCCGCCCTGGACGGATGGGCGACCACGGCCCGAAGCCTGGCCGGAGTACTGGGCCGGCTGCCGAGCGAACCCAGGAGGGCGGCATGAACAGGACGGTACCGGCGAAGACAGGCGGGAAGATCCCGGCGCAGCCCCGGCCCCGGGGCGGCTCCGAACCGGCCGGTCACGACGGCTCCGAGACGGCCGACTCCGTGATCCCCGGCGCCGGCCCCGCCCCGCGTCCCGGCGAGCGCGCCACCGTGCGGCTGCGGGACACCGGGCCCGAGGATCCGCCCCGTTACGCGCCCGAGTGGCTGGAGCTGCGCGAACCCGCCGACGCCGGCGGGCGGGCACACGAACTGCTCGACCCGCTGCGGATCCGGCTGGCCAACCTGCCGGGCAAGGCCGGGCTGGTCATCCACGACCTGGGCTGCGGCACCGGCTCGATGGGCCGCTGGCTCGCACCCCGCCTGGACGGCGCCCAGCACTGGATCCTGCACGACCGCGACCCGTACCTGCTGCACTTCGCAGCCGTCGCCTCCCCGCGCTCGGCCGCCGACGGCAGCCGGGTCACCGTGGAGACGCGCCGCGGCGACGTCGGCCGGCTCACCCCGGACGCGCTCGCCGGCGCCTCGCTGGTGACGGCCTCCGCCCTCCTCGACGTCCTCACCCGCGAGGAGATCGAGACCCTCGCCGAAGCCTGCACCGGGGCCGGCTGCCCCGCCCTGCTGACCCTCTCGGTGGCCGGACGCGTCGAACTCACCCCGTCCGACCCGATGGACGAGGAGATCACCGACGCGTTCAACGCCCACCAGCGCCGTGGCGACCTGCTCGGCCCGGACGCGACCACGGTCGCCTGCGAGGCCTTCTCGGAACGGGGCGCGACGGTACGGGTCAACCCCAGTCCCTGGCGCCTCGGTCCCGACGAGGCCGCGCTGACGGCCCAGTGGCTGCGCGGCTGGGTGGGCGCGGCCGTCGAGGAACGCCCCGAGCTGAAGGCCCGCGCAGAACGGTATCTGCAGGACCGCCTGGCCGCCTGCGCGGCGGGCGAACTCCACGTCGTGGTCCACCACAGCGACCTGCTGGCCCTGTCCCGGCCGACGGGCGGCGCGGCATGAGCATCGAGACGGTACGGGCACACGTGGTGCGAGCCGACCGGTGTGGCGCCGTGGCGGTCGGGTTGGGTGTGGACGTCGTGTCCGGGGCGCCGACCGGCGTCGGCCTGGAGACGCGAACCGAATGCGCCGTCCGCCCGGCAGCGGTGGGTGCGGCCGGCGGTGCCGCCTCCGCCGCGGTCGAGGTATGGGCGGACGGCGCGCCCTGCCTCGCCGCGCGGGATGCGGCGCTGCGGACGCGGGCGGATGTACTCGCGTCCGCCCCACCCGTGGGTCCCGCCGTCTCCGAGGCCCGTATCGGCGTGATCGTCTCCGCGGCCCGGCCCGAGTCGGCCGCCGCGCGGACGCCCCGGTGGCGTGCCATGGTGTCCCGTCTCAACTCCCGTGCCGTACGGACCCACTTCGGCACCGTCGCCGGCGTCGTCATCCTCGGCGCCCTGCTGTGGCACCTCGGCACCGGCGTCCTCCTGGACGGGCTGCGGCGGATCGACGCGACGACGCTGGTGCCGGCCCTCCTGATCGGTGTGGCCACCACCGTGCTCAGCGCCTGGCGCTGGGCCCTCGTGGCCCGGGGCCTGAAGATCCGGCTGCCGCTCGGGGCGGCCGTCGCCGACTACTACCGGGCGTTGTTCCTGAACGCCGCACTGCCCGGCGGTGTCCTCGGCGATGTGCACCGTGCCGTACGGCACGGGCAGAGCGCCGGTGACATGGGCCGAGGCGTGCGCTCGGTGGTCCTCGAACGGGTCGCCGGGCAGGTCGCGCTGACCGTTCTCGGCGGGGCCGTGCTGCTGACGATGCCGTCGCCCGTGCTGGCGCAGACCCGGCACTTCGCGCCGCTGGTGGGGCTCGCGGCGGTGGGCGCGCTCGCCGTCATGGTTGCCCTGTGGATGAACGGGGCCGCCTCCCGCCGCGGGCGGGCGCTGCGCACGACGCTCGCCGAGGCGCGCGAGGGGCTGCTGTCACGCCGCAACTGGCCGGGTGTCGGCGTCTCGTCGGTGCTCATCCTGGTCGGCCACATCGCGCTGTTCGTGCTGGCCGCGCGGGTCGCCGGATCCGGCGCCTCCGCCGCCGCACTGCTGCCGCTCGCGGTCCTCGCACTGATCGCGATGGGCCTGCCCCTGAACGTCGGCGGCTTCGGCCCCCGCGAGGGCGTCGCCGCCTGGGCGTTCGGAGCGGCGGGGCTCGGCGCGAGCAGCGGGGTGGCCGTCTCCGTGGTGTACGGGGTGCTCAGCTTCGTGGCGGCCCTGCCCGGCCTCGCCGTCCTCGTCGCCCGCTGGTACACGGGCCTGCGGGCAGGCTCCGGAACGGCCGCGGAGCCGGCCCCGGAACCCGCACGCGAAGCCGACTATCCGCGTGCGCTGCCGGCTTCCCCCGTATCTCCGGTTTCCGTGCCGGAATCGTCCGCCGAGGTGAGGAGTGAGAAATACGCTCCGAAGGAGTCCGCCAGGGCGGCGAGCAGTTCCTTCCCCTTTTCCGCGGAACCGAGCGAAGGGCGTCCGATGACGCCCGAATCGGTATAGCCGGACATACCGAGGGTGAGCAGATGACGCCGGTCGTCCGCGACGAAATCGGAGGTCTCATAACCGGGGCGGAGCAATTCCGGGTGAGCGTGCAGAAGGATGGAGGTCTCGATTTCTCCCGCGTGCATGTCGGTCAGCAGCGAGGTGGTCACCCCCGCCCGCTGCCGCGCCGCTTCCCAGTCCTCGGCGGCAGGGAACAGTGCCATGCGCTCGCCGCGGGCGGAGGATTCCTGAACGACGTTGCCCAGTACGTAGTTTCCGCCGTGCCCGTTGACCACCACCAGGACGTCGACGCCGGAGCGGCGCAGCGACTGTGCGATGTCACTCACCACCGCGTGAAGGGTCACGGAGGAGATGCTGACGGTCCCCGGCCAGGCCGCATGCTCGTGCGAGCAGGAGATCGTCACCGGCGGAAGGAGGTGCACCGGGTACGCCGCCGCGATCTCCCGGGCCACGGCACAGGCGACGAGCGTGTCGGTCGCCAGCGGAAGGAACGGACCGTGCTGCTCGAAGCTCCCGACCGGAAGGACTGCGACCTGCGTTGAGACACCCGCCGCCCTGGTCCGTACCTCTTCCGTAGTGTCCGCCGGCACCACCCCGTATGCCGCCGTACGCGCGCCCGAAACACTCATTTCTTCACGGCCTTTCGTCTCTGCTTAGGAATCAGATCATGACAGATAAAATCGGCGTCCTCGGCAAGAAGTCCCCACAGCGCACGGGCGTGGAACGGATTGTGAATGCCCCCCTGCCCACGGTGTACGGGCAATTCCGGGCGGTGGGTTACATGGATCACGATCGCGGCGACGAGCAAGTGGCCCTCGTCCATGGTGACATCGGCACGGACGGTGTTCTCACCCGGCTGCATTCCGAGTGCCTGACCGGTGACGCGTTCGGCTCCCAGCACTGCGAGTGCGGCGACCAGCTGGCCTCCGCGCTGAAGGCCGTCGTCGCCGAAGGCAGCGGCATAGTCGTCTACTTGAGGGGCCACGAGGGCCGCGGCATCGGTCTGCTCGCCAAGCTGCGGGCGATGGCGCTGCAGGCGGAGGGCCTGGACACCGTCGAGGCGAACCTCGCGCTGGGGCTGCCGGTGGACGCCCGCGACTACGGCGTCGCCGCGAAGATCCTCCAGGACCTGGGCGTGAACTCGGTTCGCCTGATGTCCAACAACCCGCGCAAGCAGGAGGCGTTGGTGCGGCACGGCATCCAGGTGGCGGAGACCGTCCCGCTGCTGATCCCGCCGTGCGAGAGCAACATCACCTATCTGCGCACCAAGCGGGAGCGGCTCGACCACGTCCTGCCGCATCTGGACGCGGTGGCCCACCTGTCCTGAGCAGGATCGTGCACCACCTCGCCGACACCGGCGGTCGGCGAGGTGATCCGGTCGCGGTCCCGGGGACCGGTCAGTCCGCGACCGCCTCGTGGACCAGCCTCTTGAGGTCCGGGAAGAGCCTGAGTGACGACTTCGGCCGGACCTGCGTCATGAACTGCACGGTCAGATCACGGCCGGGGTCCACCCAGAACGTCGTCGTCGCCACCCCGCTCCAGCCGAACGTGCCCAGGCCCGAGGGCGCCTGGGTCCGTTCGGGGTCGATGACGACGGAGACGCCGAGGCCGAAGCCGACGCCGTCGTTGCCGGGCTCGTCGTGGGCCGGGCGGCTGCCGAAGGCGCGCAGGTCGGCGCCGCCGGGCAGCTGGTTGCTGGTCATCAGGTCCACCGTCCCGGGGGCCAGCAGGCGGATCCCCTCGAGCTCGCCGCGGCGGCGCAGCAGCTCCATGAAGCGGTGCACGTCATAGGCGGAGGCCACCATGCCGCCGCTGCCGGACAGGAAGCGGGGCCGCCCGCGCAGCGGCAGCCCGGCGATCGGCTCGATGCCGCCGGCGCCGGTCTCGCCGTACAACTCGGAGAGCCTCGGGGCCTGTTCCTCCGTGACGCAGAAGCCGGCGTCGGTCATGCCGAGCGGGCCGAGGACGCGCTCGGCGACGAACACGTCGAGCGGTTGTCCGGACACGACCTCGATCACCCTGCCGAGCACATTGGTGGCGACCGAGTAGTTCCACTCGGTGCCCGGCTCGAACTGCAGCGGCAGGCGCGCGTACGCGTCGACGGTCCCGGACAGGTCCGAGCCGGGCAGTACGGCCGAATCGAGGCCCGCCTCGCGGTAGAGGGCGTCGACGGGGTGCTGGTGGTAGAAGGCGAAGGTCAGGCCCGCGGTGTGGGTCAGCAGATGCCGGATCAGCGGAGGTCGGGCTGCCGGGCGGGTCCGGAGGTCGGATCCGGATCCGCTCTCGTAGACTTGCGGGTCGGCGAAGGCCGGGAGATGGCGGGCGACCGGGTCGTCGAGCGACAGACGGCCCTCCTCCACCAGTATCAGCGCGGCGACCGAGGTGACCGGCTTGGTCATGGAGTAGATCCGCCACAGGGTGTCGGCCTCGACGGGCAGCCCCGCCGCTATGTCGCGCAGGCCGTGGGTGGTGAGGTGGGCGACGCGTCCGCCGCGGGCCACGGCCACCAGGTAGCCGGGCAGGCGGCCCTCGTCGACGTAGTGGGCGAAGTGCTGGTCGAGGCGGTCCAGCGCCTTGGCGTCCAGCCCGGCCTCACCCGGGTCGACCTCTTGTCGCAGCTGTGCCATTCGCTCTCCTCCGGGCGCGCTGTGCGCTCCTCTGAGTGCCGCGACAGACCGTCTGTCGTCTGCGGCACCATCGTGGCTGGTCGCGCAGTTCCCCGCGCCCCTATAGAGGCGCGCGGCCGCAGCGGACTTCGCCTGTTCTGCCTGGTCTCATCGTCGCTCAGGAATGGCGGCGATGGCTCCCTGTTGACCATGATTGATCGTTTCGGTGGAAGGTTCCGGCAGTGCGCGGCCCGCCGCCGCCCCGGCCACGGCCACCGCGGCGAGGACGACCAGCGGCAGCCCGTGTCCGTGGCCGAGCCCCATCAGCGTCGTCGCTGTCGCCACGCCCAGGGCCGGCCCGACGTTCATCGCGGTCTGCTGCAACCCGCCCGCCACCCCGGCCGATCCGACGGCGGCCTCGCGTACGACGACATGGGTGGCTGCCACCATCACCGTGCCGAACCCGACCCCCACCAGCGCGAACCCGGTGCAGAGGCCGACCGTGCCGGGGGCCCGGCACAGCACCAGGATCCCGGCGGCCGGAACGGCCATCGCCGCCACGCTCGTACGGCGGGCCCCGGCGCGGCGCAGCAGCACCGCGCACCCCGGCGCCGCGACGATCGTCAGCGCCGCGAGCGGCAGGCTGAGCAGGGCCATGTGCACCGGGTCGAGACCGAGCGTGTCCTGGAGCAGGAAGGTGGCGACGAACAGTGTGCCGTTCAGGGCGGCCGACGCGGCGACCAGCATGCCGAGCGCGCAGCCGACGGCCGTCGAGCCCACGACGTCCGGCGGCACGAGTGGGCTCGTGGCCCGCCGCTCGTGCCGTACGAACACGGCACCTGCGACCACGGCCACCACCAGGCCGAGCGGGCCCGTCGACGTCCATCCGCCGTCCGGCAGCGCGACCAGGGTGTGGACCAGGCAGGCCAGGGTCACCGCGAGCAGGAGCGCGCCGGGCACGTCCAGGCGTGCGGAGGAGGACTGCCCAGGGCGCGGGTCGCGCAGCGTGAGCGCGAGCAGGCCGAGGACGAGTGCCGGTACGACGTCGAGGAAGAACACCGCCCGCCGGCCCGGCCCTGCCACCAGCGCCCCGCCCAGTACGGGCCCCGCCGCGGCCGCGAGCCCGATCGCGCCGGTCCGCACGGCGATCGGCATCCGCAGCCGGTCGGGCGGGAAAGCGGCCCGCAGCATCCCCAGCGTGGCAGGCTGCAGCAACGCCCCGAACACACCTTGCAGGACCCGCAGAGCGATCACCCAGCCGATACCGGGCGCCAGACCGATGCCCGCCGACGTCGCCCCGAAACCCGGCATCCCCACGGCGAAGAGCCGTTGATGCCCGTACCGGTCGCCGAGCCGTCCGGGAGAACACCAACAGGCCCGCCACCGAGATGAGATAGCCGGTGCTGGTCCACTGAACCTGCGCGAAGGATGCCCCCAGGTCGCGTTGCAGGGTGGGCTGCACGACGGTGAGGACCGTGCCGTCCAGGGCGACGATCACCGCCCCGACCACACTGCACGCCGGCGTCAGCGCGCGGTGCCCGCTCATGCGCCGTCCCCCAGATGGGCGTCGAGGGCCGAACGCAGCATAGGCACGAAGTCGTCGGCGTCCGTGGCGAGTCGGAGGCTGCCCCAGCCCCACAGCTGGGCGATGCCGTGCAGGTTCGCCCACAGCGCGCCCGCGACGACCCGGGCGTCCGCGTCGGGCCGGACCCGCCCGACCAGCTCCACCAGACGCGCGAACAGCGGCAGGCCGGTGTCCCGCAGTGCCAAGTGCCCGCTCGCCAGCAGCTCGTGACGGAACATCAACTCGTACATGCCGCGGCTGTCGACGGCGAACTCCAGGTAGACCCGCGCCAGGGCCGTCAGCTGCTCGCGCGGGGCCGCTGTGCCGTCGCCGGTCGCCGCCGTCGCCCGCTCGATCAGCTCGGCGAAGCCGCGGCGGGCGATGGCGGACAGCAGCTCCAGGTGGGTGGGGAAGTAGCGGCGGGGCGCGCCGTGCGAGACGCCCGCCCGACGCGCGATCTCCCGCAGGGTCAGCGCCTGCGCGCCCTCGCCGGTGACCAGTTCCACTCCGACGTCGACCAGCCGGTCCCGCAGTCCACCCTCCGATGCATCCACAGACGCTGTCTACCAGTCGCTCGTAGACAGTGTCTACTCGGAAGGGGGACGGGAATGCGTGGATCGGTCCCGCGGGTTGATCCGGGTATGACTCACGACACACTGCTCGAGCTGCTCTCCGACGACCGCAGCGGCGTACTGGTCACCCTCAAGCGCGACGGCCGGCCCCAGCTGTCTAACGTCAGCCATCACTACTACCCGGACGAGGGCATCATCCGGATCTCCGTCACCGACGACCGGGCCAAGACCCGCAATCTGCGTCGGGACGCGCGGGCGTCGTACCACGTGTCCGCCCCGGACCGCCGCGCCTACACGGTCGTCGAGGGAACCGCCGAGCTCACACCCGTCGCCAAGGACCCGCACGACGACACGGTGGAGGAGCTGATCCGGCTGTACCGCGACGTCCTGGGTGAACACCCGGACTGGGACGACTACCGGGCCGCGATGGTCCGCGACCGACGTCTGGTGGTGCGGCTGAAGGTGGAGCGGGCGTACGGCATTCCGAAGGGGGCCAACCAGGGCTGAAAGCCATGAGCCGATCCGGCGGGTCCGGAGAACCGCGTCCCGTGATGCCCTGTCATGTTCCGTCACTGCGGCTAGGGTTGATCACCGAGGGCGGCGAGTGGAACGGCGGAGAGCGGAAGACGGGGAGCGCGGCATGGTGGATCCGGTTTCGCTGGGCGCCATCGGCGCGGTGCTCGGAGCCGTCGGGTCGGGCATGGCGAACGAGGCCGGCAAGTGGGCGTGGGAGTCGGCCGGCGGTCTGGTCCGCCGCATCGCCGGGGGTGAGGTGACGGCTCCCACCACCCCCGGCCAACTGGACGACGTGGCCCGCCTGGTGCACGAGCGTGTCCAGCGGGATCCTCAACTGGCGCAGGCATGGGCGCAGTTCGCCGCCGGTGTACGGGCTCCCGGCACCGGATCGGGACCGCACCGCCCCTGCCTGCCCACCGCCCCGCACTTCTTCACGGACCGCCAAAAGGCCCTGAAGGCGCTGGACAAGGAGGCCACGCGCGCGTTCGCCGGACGCCCACGGCTGGTGCTCCTCCACGGCCCCGAAGGCATCGGCACCAGCACCCTCGCCATCCACTGGGGCTGGCGGCAGACCGCCCGCTTCCCCGACGGCCAGCTCTACGCCGACCTGCGCGCCCGCGCGCCCGAAGCGGTTCTCGGCAGTCTGCTGCGCGGACTCGGCGTGCCCGACGAGGAGGTGCCCCCGGCAGCCGCCGACCGCGCTGAACTCCTCAGGCGCTGTCTGGCCGACCGGCGGCTGCTGCTCGTGCTCGACCACGCCCGGTCCGCCGCCCAGCTCCGGCCGCTGCTGACCTCGGCGCCCGGGGTCTTCACGATCGTCGTCGCCCGGCAGCCGCTCACCGGTCTGGACGCCCTGCGCATCCCGGTCGGCCCGCTGGCCAGGCGGGACGCCGTACGGCTGCTCACCGACCTCGTCGGCAAACCGGCGATCAGCGCTGCCCGTGCCGCGCTGCCCGCGGTCCTCGACCGCTGCGCCGGCTCACCCTACGCCCTGCGTGCCGCGGCACCGCGCCTGGCCGCGCCCACGGAGCCACCCGCCGGGCCCGATGGCGACCCCGTCCGCGCCGCCGCCGAGGACTCGTACCGTCTGCTCACACCCGTCGCGGCCCGTCTCTACCGGCTCGCCGCCCTGCGCGACTGGCCCGCGCTCGACCCCGCCGCGGCCGCCCGCGCCGCGGACCTCGACGAGGGCGAAGCCGCCCGCCACCTGGAGGAACTCGCCGAGGCCCTCCTCCTGGAACGCACCGACTCCGGCCGCTACCGCTACCGCCCCGCCGTCCGCGCCCACGCCGAGCACACGGCGGCCGCCCTGGACGGAATCGCGGCCTGCTCGGCCGCCGTCAGCCGCGTCGTCGCCGGCTACCGGGACCTGGCCGTCGGCGCGGCACGGGCCGCACTGCCCGAGAGCTGGCGGGTGCCCGCCGCCGAGTCACCGGTGTCCTTCCCGGACCGGGGCACGGCCGTCGCCGCCCTGGCTGCCGAGGCGCCCGGTCTCGTCGAGGCGGTGCACGCGGCGGAGGACTTCCGGGACTGGGCCACGGTCGTGCTGCTCTGCCAGGCCCTGTGGCCGCTCCAGCTCAAGGCCGGCCACCACGACGTCCTGCTGCCCGCACTGCGCGCCGGGGCACGCACCGCCGACGAGCACTTCCCCGGCACGCGCACGGCCGGCGCCCTGCACGCCCAACTCGCCCACACTCTCACGGAGTTGCGACGCTGGGACGAGGCCGAACCCGAAGCGCTCGCCGCCGCCCGGGACGAGCAGACGGCCGGCCATGTGCGCGGTCACGCCTCCGCGGTCGAGTTCCTCGGACTCCTGCGACTGCGGCAGTGGCGGTTCGAGGAGGCGTACGCCTGCTTCGAGGAGGCGTACGGCATCCTCGACGGCATCGGCCCCGACGACGAGGGCGCCGCCGACCTCCCACGCGCCCGCGCGCTTCTGGAACGCCACCGGGGACGTGCCCTGCGCGGCCTCGGCCGCCGCGAGGAGGCGGTACAGCGCCTGGAACGCGCCCTGCGCTTCTTCCGCGACACCACGGAGGCCTACAACACGGCCCGCACCCTCACGGACCTCGCCGAAACCCACCTGGCCGGCGACGACGCGGACCGCGCACGTCCCCTGATCGACGAGGCGCTCGCGGCCCTCGCCCGGGAGAACGCCGAGTACCAGGTGGCATGGCTGCGAGTACTGCGGGAGCGGTGCGTCATGGCGGACTGAGCCGCTGGGGGTGAGCTGCCGTCCCGGGATGGTCAGACCCTGTCCGGCCGGCGGTTCGGCTGCTTGCCTGCTGCAAGGCGCGTTACGTCGGAGTGAGGCGCACGGGGTGGGCTGCCGTTCCGATTCGGACGGTCAGCCCTTGTCCCATCGGCTCCTCCGGCGGCTTGTCTGCTGCGAGCCACGCGTGCAGGGCGGAGGCGTACGCCGCCGGATCGGCGTCCGCGCCCGGAGCGGCGTCCAGGCGTACCGACGTACCCGTACGGGTGCGGACGACGCATGAGCGGGGGCCGGTGACGTAGGCGGCCAGCGCGCAGTGCGGATGGCGGGTGAGGGCCTCCGCCGTCCAGTGGGCGGGGGAGACGAAGCGCGGGTCGTTCTCGTTGCCGTACCGGAACACCACGTCCGCCAGCGCGAGTTGGTCCGTCTCGCGGGTGTCCTCGTGGACCGCCGTGTGGGCCTCGCCCTCCCCGTCCGCCGGTGGATGCGGGCCCGCGTACCGGGTGACCAGGACCTCGCCGGAGCCGAGCAGCCGGGTGCGGACCAGCAGCGGGACGGTGGGTGTCGCCGGTTCGTACGGCGGGAGAGGGAGTGGTTCCAGGCGGGCGGGTGCGTCAGGTTCGGGGATGCCGATGCGGTCGTAGAAGAGCCGTCGCAGGCGGGCGGCGGACTCGCCTGGTGCCGAGCTGACCGACTCGGCGGGTTCGGGGTGTGGTCGGTGGTGGTCGATGAGTGCGTCCAGTTGTGGGCGCAGGGGGTGTGCGGGGTCGAGGCGGGGTGCGGTGCTGACGAATGCGTGGACCGGGGCCTCGGGGTCCAGGCCGGCGAGGGGTGCGGCGCCGAGGAGGACCGGTGTGCCGAGGGCGGCGGCGTAGTAGGTGACCGAACCGTGGTCGCCGATCACTGCGTCGGCGGCGAGCAGCGCCTGGCGCCAGCCCTCCAGGGGGTCGATCAGGGCCAGGCCGGCGCGGCGGGCGCGGTCGAGCCAGGCGCGGATCTGGCCGGGGCCGTGGCCGTGCCAGACGTTGGGGTGCAGCACCGCCGCGAGACGGTACTCGTCGGCCGGGAGCTCCGACGTCAGACGGGGCAGGAGAGAAGGGAGTACGTCATCGCCGCCGCCGTCGCCGAAGAGCGAGTCGGGGTTCCAGGTGGAGTTGAGGACGATCAGGCGCTGTCCCCGGCCCACCCCGAGAGCGCGGCGGAAGCGGTCGCGGTACGGGCGGGCCGCCAGCAGTCGGTCCCAGCAGGGATCCCCGGCGAGCACGGCCGTGGGCGCGGCCTCGGGGCAGACGGTGCGCAGCCGCTCGTACTGTTCCGGGTGGGAGAGGACGAGCGCGTCCGCGAGCGGCTTGCCGTTCTCGTCGAGGAGCCACTCCGGCGACATTCCGAAGACCGGATCCGACTCGTTCTGACCGCTGCCCGGTGTCGGGTGTCGCCAGTTTTTTAGTGTATCCGACACCGTGTGACAGCACGGCCAATACACCGGAAAGTGACCGGAGTTGACCGCCGAAGCTCGCCGACACAGCCAACGCGACCGGCGTCTCGACCGCCTGCTCCCACGGCAGTACGGGCACCCCGGTCCCGTCCAGCAGTTCAGCGACGCCCGCCCGAAACGCCGACGAGCCCGGGCAGGTGGCCAGCAGCTGCACCCTGAAGTCGTCGTGGAACAGTGGCAGGACGTCCAGCAGACGGGTTGCCGCGGTCACGTTGTGGACGACGAGGAGCACCTTGTGGCTGCGCCCGCGGGTGGCCCACCGTGCGGCGTCGTCGCCGACCGGCACCCGTATCCACCCGTCCCCCGCCACGTCCTCGTCCGCCTCTCGCCACCCGCTCATGTGATCGGGCAACGATAGTCAACGTCGGTCCGCGCACCCCGGCCGCCCCTGAATCCGGCCGGAGCGCGCGGAGGTCCCTCATGATTACCGCAGTGCGCGCAATGCCTCAACAGCGCCTTTCGCCCAGAGGGTTCGGGAAGGCGGCGGGTGGAGACCTAGGTCCCGGGGTGCAGGGCGGACGACCGATGGTTCGCGGATCACGGACTGCCTAGGGTGCGGGGAAGGATGCCGCAGCTCAGGAAGAGGTCACGATGCCGGTCGACGGCCGCAGTCACATCCGTATCGCCCGCCCGTCCCGGGACCTTGCGGCCGCCGAGCGGTTCTGGGCGCAGGGACTCGGGTTGAGTGTGGTCTGGCGGGCGGAGGGTGGTTCCGAACCCGGCGAGCACGACCTGCTGATGCTCGGCTGGCCGGACGCCGGATGGCATCTGGAGCTCGTCCATGAACCGGCGCGGCCCGTCGAGCCCCGGCCCACCGAGGAGGACCTCCTCGTCGTCTACGTCGACGGTCCGGTCCCGGACGACCTGGTGGCCCGGCTGGAGGAGCACGGCGGCAAGCGGGTGCCGTCGCCCAATCCGTACTGGAACCGGTGGGGCGTCACCGTCGAGGACCCGGACGGCTACCGGCTGGTGCTGTGCGAGCGGGGCTGGTCGAACGCCTGATCAGACGCCGGCCGCGGCCCTGTTGTCAGTGGTGCGCAGTACGGTCCTTGCATGGCAGCCACCTTCGATCTCACGCTTGACTGCGCGGACGCGAAGCTCCTCGCCGAGTTCTGGAAGACGGCGCTCGGCTATGTCGACGAGCCGCCGCCCGCACCCTTCACCACGCGTGAGGAGTGGCTTGCGCAGTTCGACCTGCCGGACGACGACTCGGCGGACGACGGCGTCTGGATCTGCGATCCCGACGGCGTGGGCCCCCGGCTGTCCATCCTGAAGGTCCCCGAGCCCAAGACGGCGAAGAACCGCCTCCACATGGACGTCCGGGTACCGGGAGGCGGTGGTCCCGGTGAGCGGTGGGGCCGCATCCGGGCCGAGTCCGAGCGCCTGGTGAAGGCGGGCGGGAGCGTCCTGGAGGAGTTCGGCGAACACCACATCGTCATGGCCGATCCGGAGGGCAACGAGTTCTGCGTGGCCGCCTTCTCCGGATGACCGACCGCGCGCCGCCCTTGCCGCGCCCCGGGCCGGGGACTTAGCCTCCGCGCGTGATCAATGGTGCACATGTGGTGATCTACACCCGCGACGCCGAGGCGGACCGCGCCTTCTTCCGGGACGTCCTCGGCTGGGCGCACGTCGACGCCGGGCACGGCTGGCTCATCTTCAAGGCGCCGCCCGCCGAGGTCGCCTTCCACCCGGCCGAGGGCGAGCCGTCGCACGAACTGATGCTGATGTGCGACGACATCGACGCCACGACCGTCGAACTCACCGAGAAGGGCGTGGAGTTCACCCGGCCCTTGCAGGAGGCGCGCTGGGGCCGCCTGACCGGCTTCCGGCTGCCGGGCGGCGGCGAGGTCGGCCTCTACGAGCCTCGGCACCCGCGGGCGTAGGAACCGGACGCCTCACCGGCCGGGCCTCCGGCGGCTCTGGGAGGTCCGCCGGGCTGTGCGGGGGTTGAGGCGATGAGGGCAGCCTCACGGCCGCGGTGCGATGCACGCGGGCGGGTGGCTTGAGGGCGTGGCCGGGACGATGGCCTCCGGCGCCGTGGCCCGGCGCGTACGAGATCTGCGGCCGGCGGCGGCAGGCCCTGACCGGGACGGGAGGCCGACGCGGTGGCGCCCGCGCAGGCCCGGCAGGGGGAATCCGCCCCAGTGGGTGGCCGAGGCGGCCGGTTGAGTGTGGGGCGTGCATGCCGGAACCCCCGGGCGCCGGAGCCGCAGTGTGGTGTCGTGTCCGGGGCCCGGGGGTGTGGGCGCAGCCGTCAGGCGGTGACCGTCTCCGGCTGTGGTGCCGCAGGCGTGGCGATCGCTGCCGGCCGGTTGAGTGTGGGGCGCGCATGCCGGAACCCCCGGGCGCCGGCGCTGCAGTGTGGTGTCCGGGGCCCGGGGGTGTGGGCGCAGCCGTCAGGCGGTGACCGTCTCCGGCTGTGACGCTCCCCGGGCGGCCCGCTCGCCCAGGAGTTCCGTCGGGATCTTGTGGGTCTCGCGGGCCGAGAGGCCGGTGATGACCGGCGGGACGCAGAGGGCCGCGGTGAACAGGGCGACCGAGGACCAGTCGTTGCCGTCGGGGCCCGCGATCTGCGCGGCGAACGTGACCGCGAAGCCGGCCACGGCGAAGCCGATCTGGGTGCCGATCGCCATGCCCGACAGGCGCACTCGGGTGGAGAACATCTCGCCGTAGAAGGAGGGCCAGACGCCGTTCGCGGCGCTGTAGACGATGCCGAAGGCCACGATGCCCAGGACGAGGGTCAGCGGGTAGTTGCCCGTCGAGATCGCCCACAGGTAGCCGAACATGGCGAGCGCGCTGCCCGCCGCGCCGATCAGGAACACGGGACGGCGGCCGATGCGGTCCGACAGGGAGGCCCACAGGGGGATCGCGGCGAGAGCCACCAGGTTGGCGAGCGCGCCCACCCACAGCATGGAGGAGCGGGACATGCCGACAGAGTCGCTGGTGGCGTAGGCGAGGGCCCAGACCGTGAAGATCGTCGAGACCGAGGCGATGACCGCGCCCCCGATCACCCGCAGCACGTCGGCCCAGTGCTCACGCATCAGCACGGCAAGCGGCAGCTTGACGACCCCCGCGGTGGCCGCCTGCTTGGCGAAGGCCGGCGTCTCCTCGAGCTTGCGGCGGATGACGTAGCCGACGGCGGCGACTGCGACGCTCGCCCAGAACGGAACCCGCCAGCCCCACGACAGCAGCTGGTCCTCGGGGAGCGCGGCCACCGGGATGAAGACCAGGGTGGCGATGAGCTGGCCGCCCTGTGTGCCGCTGAGGGTGAAGCTGGTGAAGAAGCCGCGCCTGTGCGGTGGCGCGTGTTCCAGGGTCATCGAGTTCGCGCTGGCCTGCTCGCCCGCCGCCGAGATGCCCTGCAGCACACGGCAGGCGACCAGCAGGACCGGCGCGAGCGTGCCGACCTGGGCGCGGGTGGGCAGACAGCCGATGAGGAAGGTCGACAGACCCATCAGGATCAGCGTGAAGACCATGATCTTCTTACGGCCGGCACGGTCACCGAAGTGGCCGAGGAAGAGCGCGCCGATCGGCCGTGCCGCGTACGCGACGCCGAACGTGGCCAGCGACAGCAGGGTCGCGGTGGCCGGGTCGGACTCGTCGAAGAAGACCTTCGGGAAGATCAGCGCGGCCGCGCTGCCGTAGATGAAGAAGTCGTAGTACTCCAGGGCGCTGCCGATCCAGGCGGCGGTGGCCGCCTTTTTCGGCTGCCCGACGGCTTCGGCGGGGACGGACACGGCTTGCTCCTTCGAGGGAACTCCAACGTAAGCGGAGTGAGCGGCGGGAGAGAAGTGCCGGATCCCTGGGGTGACGGGACGGCCGTGCCGGGTGCGACCCGACTAATGAACCCACTGGATAGTTAGTAGTGGATGGCTACGGATGTTGCGCCCACGTTTCCCGGGTGTCAAGGGGTGGTGCCGAAGGATCTTGCGGCCGTCGTGCGCGTGATCCGCGTGATCAGTCCGTCGCGCGGTCCGCCGTCAGATAGGCGATCACCATGTCGCCCAGCATCGTGCGGTAGTGCTCGCGCTGGGCCGGGTCGACCAGGTCGCGGCCGAAGAGGGCGCCGAACGTGTGCCGGTTGGAGACCCGGAAGAAGCAGAACGAACTGATCATCGCGTGCAGGTCGACCGCGTCGACATCGGCCGTGAACAGGCCCGACTCCTGCCCGGCGGCAAGGATGCGGCGGATCACGTCGAGCGCGGGGGAGCCGATCCTGCCCAGCTTCTCGGAGGCGGCGATGTGCTCGGCGCCGTGGATGTTCTCGATGCTGACCAGGCGGATGAAGTCCGGGTGCTGCTCGTGGTGGTCGAAGGTCAGCTCGGCCAGCCGCCGGATGGCCGCGACCGGGTCCAGGTGCTCGACGTCCAGCTTCTGCTCGGCGTCGCGGATCACGCCGTACGCCCGCTCCAGGACGGCCGTGAACAGCTGTTCCTTGCCGCCGAAGTAGTAGTAGATCATCCGCTTCGTGGTGCGGGTGCGGGCGGCGATCTCGTCCACTCGGGCGCCGTCGTAACCCGCTCGCGCGAACTCCTGTGTCGCCACGTCGAGGATCTCGGCCTGGGTGCGGGCGGCGTCGCGGATCCGCCCGTTGGGTCGTGCCGGTTCGTCGACGCTGGTCATCGGGTTCCTTCGGGAGTGCGGCCAGTGCCGCAGATTCTAGAAGGCGGGCCGGGTGGCGCCGGCGAGGTCTTCCCAGGGGGCCGCCGGGCTGATATAGCTAACGAACTAGTTCGTACATTAACGCTCGGCTCAGGAGGCCCCGTGGCCAAGGACTCGTATCTCGTCGGACTGATCGGCTCCGGAATCGGCCCGTCGCTCAGCCCGGCGCTGCACGAGCGGGAGGCGGACCGGCAGGGCCTGCGCTGTCTCTACCGGCTCATCGACATCGACACCCTCGGCGTGCCGCCGGAGGCGGTCGGCGGCCTGGTGCGGGCCGCCCGGGACCTCGGCTTCGACGGACTCAACATCACGCACCCGTGCAAGCAGCTGGTGATCGAGCACCTCGACGGACTCGCTCCGCAGGCCGAGGCGTTGGGGGCGGTCAACACCGTCGTCTTCGAGGACGGGCGCGCGATCGGCCACAACACGGACGTCACCGGGTTCGCGGCCTCGTTCGCACGGGGACTGCCGGACGCTTCGCTGGAGCGGGTGGTGCAGCTGGGGGCCGGCGGTGCGGGGGCGGCCGTTGGGCACGCCATCCTCACGCTGGGCGCCGAGCGGGTCACCGTTGTCGATGCGTTGGGTGATCGGGCCGCGGATCTTGCCGATGGTCTGAACCGGCACTTCGGTGCCGGCCGGGCGGCCGCCGGTACTCCTGATCAGCTCGGTCGGCTGCTCGGCTCGGCCGACGGGGTTGTGCATGCCACGCCTACCGGGATGGCGGCCCATCCGGGGTTGCCCTTCGCTGCTGAGCTGCTTCATCCGGGGCTGTGGGTTGCCGAGGTGGTTTATCGGCCCCTGGAGACGCAGTTGCTGCGGGCCGCTCGGGCGGTGGGCTGCGCCACCTTGGATGGGGGTGGGATGGCTGTGTTCCAGGCTGCGGATGCGTTCCGGTTGTTCACGGGGCGGGAGCCCGACAGTGGGCGGATGCTTGCCGACTTCTCGGAGATTGCTGTGGAGAGCTCGGTTGGCGGGGCCGTGTGACGCGTGCGGGTTGTCTGTGGCTGGTCGCGCCCACGCGGCGGTAGCCGCACATCGAACACAGCCCCGCGCCCCTGAAGGGGCGCTGCAGTGACGCAAGTTGAAAGGGCACCGTCATGCGCACATGCATTGCCACCGTCTCGCTCAGCGGATCTCTGACCGAGAAGCTCACCGCCGCCTCCCGGGGCGGGTTCGGCGGGGTCGAGATCTTCGAGAACGACCTGCTTGCGAGTCCCCTCAGTCCCGAGGAGATCCGGGCCCGTTGTGTCGATCTCGGGCTCGGCATCGACCTCTACCAGCCCATGCGGGACATCGAAGCCGTCCCGGAGGACGAGTTCGCGCGCAATCTGCGTCGGGCTCGGCACAAGTTCGGGGTCATGCGGCGGCTGGGGGCCGATACGGTCCTCGTCTGTTCCAGTGTGAGTCCGCTGGCCGTGGACGACGATGCCCTCGCCGCCGAGCAGCTCAGCCGACTCGCCGATCTGGCCCAGGACTTCGGGATCCGTGTCGCCTACGAGGCGCTTGCCTGGGGGCGGCACGTCAGTACGTACGACCATGCCTGGCATGTCGTCGAGACGGCGGACCATCCCGCGCTCGGTACCTGTCTCGACAGCTTTCACATTCTCTCCCGCGGGTCCGATCCCAAGGGCATCGAGGGCATCCCGGGCGAGAAGATCTTCTTTCTGCAGCTCGCGGATGCTCCGCTGCTCGCGATGGACGTCCTGCAGTGGAGTCGCCACTATCGCTGCTTCCCGGGGCAGGGCGGCTTCGACGTCGCCGGGCTCGTGCGGCATGTGCTGCGCACCGGGTACGCCGGGCCGCTCTCCCTGGAGGTCTTCAACGACGTCTTCCGGCAGGCCGAGGCCGGGCCGACGGCCGTGGACGCACACCGGTCGCTGCTGGTGCTCCAGGAGGCGGTGGGGCTGGCCGAGCTGCCCGCCCCTGTGGTCCCCACGGGGGTCGCCTTTGCCGAGCTGGTCACTCCCGACGCCGAGCCGGTCAGCGAGGTGCTGGGGGCCCTCGGTTTCGCCCGGACCGCGCGGCACCGCAGCAAGCCGGTCGATCTGTGGCAGGCGGGGGAGGCCCGGGTGCTCGTCAACACCGGGCCGGCCGCCCGGCGCGACGGCACCGGGCTCGCCGCGATCGGTCTGGAGTCCCCGGACCCGGCGGGCGCCGCCCGGCGTGCCGAGGCGCTGCTGGCGCCCGTGCTGCCGCGCCGTCGGGCGAGCGAGGACGCCCCGCTGGATGCGGTGGCGGCCCCGGACGGCACGGAGTTGTTCTTCTGCGCGACCGGTCGGCCCGAACTGCCCGATTGGCGCGGTGACTTCGAGGACGTCGAGCACGTAGGCCCGGCGGCCCCGGACATGCGGCGCATCGACCATCTCGCTCTCGTCCAGCCCTGGCACCACTTCGACGAGGCCACCCTCTTCCACCGCAGCGTGCTCGGCCTGTCGGCCCAGGAGAGCGTGGACGTCGCCGACCCGTACGGTCTGTTGCGCAGTCGTGCCGTGACCGCCGCCGACGGCAGCGTCCGCATCGCCCTGTCCGTCGGTGCCGCGCCCGCCGACGACACGGTCCGTGCCCAGCACATCGCGCTGGCGACGGACGACGTGGTGGCCGCGGCGCGCCGCTTCCGCAAGGCGGGCGGGCTGCTGCTGGCGATGCCGGCGAACTACTACGACGACCTTGCGGCCCGGTTCGAGTTCGCCGAGGGGGAGTTGGAGACGTATCGCGAGCTCGGGATCCTCTATGACCGGGATCGGTGCGGGGAGTTCCGGCACTGCTACACGCGGACCGTGGGTCGGGTCTTCTTCGAGCTCGTCCAGCGTGACGGCGGATACCAGGGGTACGGCGCCCAGAACGCGCCCGTGCGGCTGGCCGCGCAGCATGCCGCGCGGCGGCTCACTGGCGGCTGACGGTTCTGGTCACGCCGGTGACGACCGTCGTGGCCAGGATCCAGCCGGTGATGATCAGGGCGTAGGCGAGGTACTGGTACCAGCCGTCCGGCGCGAACGCCTCCTCCTGGCCGAAGGAGATCACCGGCAGCAGCAGGTCGAGGGTGTAGAAGACCGGGTTGAAGTGCGGGGCCTCCGACGCCTTGAGCGCGTGGGGGTGGTGCAGCGCGTAGGCGGTCGAGCCGATGGCGAGGAGCGACAGCAGCCATACGGCTGCGCGCAGCGGGCGGAAGCCGTAGCCGACGGTGGCGTCCTGGACGTAGCCCCAGAGGCGGCCGTACCAGGCACGGGTGGAGCGCAGGCGGCGCTGCTTGGCGAGCTGGACCAGGCGGGCGGCGTGGTCGTCGCCGACACGGCGGTAGGCGGTGGCCAACTGCTCGTAGGCGTGTGGGACATAGCCCTCGGCATCGCGTTCCAGCATGGGGAGGCGGCGCTCGGCGGGTTCGTGGGGGGTGAGAGTGGTGTAGACGAGGTTGCTGAGATAGACCTCGGCGGGCACCACCTCCGGTTCCAGGAACAGGACGTCCACCTGGGCGCGGCGCAGATTGAGCCGTCCGTCCAGGGGCGGGCCCTTGCGCAGCCAGAGCTCGCCGATGGTGCAGCTGCTCGCCCGCAGGGCCGAGTCGTCGGGGTTCGACAGGCGGGAGTACGACAGGTCGAAGCGACCCGCGATGCGTGCGCCCCGCAGGCCGACCCAGCCTGTCGCCTCCACGCGCCGCATCAGGAGGTCCCCTTCCACGACGAGGGTCTGGGCGTCGAGGACGGCGTTGCCGGGGTGGTGGAGCCGGGCGTCGTTGAGGTCGACGGATCCGGCGACGGCGGCGCCGTCGAGTCGTATCTCGCCGTGGGTGCGCAGCCCGGGGGCGCACAGGTCGTCCTCGATGGTGACGTGGCTGAGCTTCAGGACCGGCTCGGACCCCGGCGCCGCGGCGAACTCGGCCCGTTCGAGGAACAGCACCCCGGAGATGTGCGACCCGCCCAGGTGCACCACTCCGGTGAACCGGCACCGGGTCAGCCGGACGCTGCCGTCCACGCGGGCCCGCGCGATCATCAGGCCGGGCAGCACGGAGTCACGCAGGTTGAGGTAGGGGAGGTGGGCGCCGGAGAGGTCCGGGGCGTCGGCGAAGTGACAGTGGCTCAGATGGACGATGCTGTCGACCGTCGCGTGCCTCAGGTCAAGGATGCCGGTGATCCGGGCGCCTTGGACCTTCAGCGCGGCCACTTCCCCCGGCACCCGGGGGCCGTTGAGGAGCAGAGCCCGCAACACTGTTGCCCTGACGCTCCGTTCAGGCCCCCACCGCGCACCCTCCGCCGTGTCCTCGTCGTCGCCTCCCTCCCGGAAGTCGACCGTCGCCCCCGTCGAGAACGCCCGCCACACCTGCTGCTCGGCCGGCGTCAGATCGTTGATCTCCACAGAGCGGGACTCTAATCCCAGAGCTCCGCTTGCCGCCGGTGGGTGACGGTCACTCCGTTCACGAAGCAGCGCTCGTAGTACTCCCGTTCCAGGTGATGGGTCTGCGGCCGGATGCCCGGGGGTGTTGAACGGGTACGGAGACGTGCTTCAGCCGCTCCGCGGGGGGTGCCGATGTGCTGCTCCGTCTTTCGGCTGCGGTGCCGTCGGGGCTGGTCGCGCCCGCATGGCGGAGCCGCACATCGATACAGCCCCCCGCCCCGGAGTGTCAGGGCCGGGTGTTCCACTCGGCGATCACCGGGCGGTCGTGTTCGGTCGACAGGCGGCTGACGGTGCCCGTTGCCAGTTGGAACAGGCGGCCGTCCGCGGGCGGCAGGCCCAGGCGGCGGGCCGTCAGGACGCGTAGGAAATGGGCGTGAGCCACGAGGATCACGTCACCGTCGGGGAGGGCCGCGTCCACGCGGGACAGTACGCGGTCGGCGCGCTGCCCGGTCTGGGCGGGGGACTCGCCGGGGTGTCCCTCGGGGCCGGGCGGCACGCCGTCGGTCCACAGGTACCAGTCGGGGCGGGTGCGGTGGATCTCGACGGTGGTGATGCCCTCGTAGCCGCCGTAGTCCCACTCGTGCAGGTCGGGTTCGACCACCGTGCCGGTGATGCCCGCGAGTTCGGCGGTGCGTATCGCGCGGCCGAGCGGGCTGGTGAGTGCAAGTGCGTAGGTCCGCTGCGAGAGGAGTGGAGCGAGCGACTTGGCCTGCTCCTCACCGTGCTGGGTGAGGGGCAGGTCGGTCCAGCTGGTGTGCCGTCCCGACACGCTCCACTCCGTCTCGCCGTGGCGGACCAGGAGAAGGTCCCCCACGACTGCGCTACTCCTTCGACTCGACGGCGTGTCCGCCGAACTGGTTGCGCAGGGCCGCGATCATCTTCATCTGCGGGGAGTCGTCCTGGCGGGAGGCGAACCGCGCGAAAAGGGAAGCCGTGATGGCGGGCAGCGGCACCGCGTTGTCGATGGCCGCCTCGACCGTCCAGCGGCCCTCACCGGAGTCCTGCGCGAAGCCCTTCAGCTTGTCCAGGTGCTCGTCCTCGTCGAGGGCGTTGACCGCGAGGTCGAGCAGCCAGGAACGGATGACCGTGCCGTCCTGCCAGGAGCGGAACACATCCCGGACGCTGTCCACCGACTCGATCTTCTCCAGCAGCTCCCAGCCCTCGGCGTAGGCCTGCATCATGGCGTACTCGATGCCGTTGTGGACCATCTTGGAGAAGTGCCCGGCGCCGACCTTGCCCGCGTGGACATAGCCGTACGGGCCCTCCGGCTTGAGCGCCTCGAAGATCGGCTGGAGCCGCTCGACGTGCTCCTTGTCGCCGCCGACCATCAGCGCGTAGCCGTTCTGCAGGCCCCACACACCGCCGGAGACGCCCGCGTCGACGAAGCCGATGCCCTTGGTTCCGAGCTCCCCGGCGTGCTTCTCGTCGTCCGTCCAGCGGGAGTTGCCGCCGTCGACGACCGTGTCGCCGGGGGAGAGGAGGCCGCCGAGCTCGTCGACGACGGACTGGGTGGGGGCGCCCGCCGGGACCATCACCCACACCACGCGCGGCGCTTCGAGCTTGTCGACCAGTTCGGCGAGGCTCGCCGCGTCGGAGAGGTCGGGGTTGCGGTCGTAGCCGATGACGGTGTGGCCGGCGCGGCGGATCCGCTCGCGCATGTTGCCGCCCATCTTGCCGAGCCCGATGAGTCCGATCTGCATGGTCAGTTCACTTCTTCCTGAGCGTTCTTGAGCTCGCGGTACGCGGCCACGAGAGCGGTGGTGGAGGGGTCGAGGCCGGGGACGTCCGCGCCTTGGGTCAGTGCGGGCTCGACGCGCTTGGCGAGGACCTTGCCGAGCTCGACGCCCCACTGGTCGAAGGAGTCGATGTTCCAGACGGCGCCCTGGACGAACACCTTGTGCTCGTAGAGGGCGATCAGCTGGCCGAGGACCGACGGGGTCAGTTCCTTCGCCAGGATCGTCGTGGTGGGGTGGTTGCCGTGGAAGGTGCGGTGCGGCACCTGCTCCTCGGGGATCCCCTCCGCGCGCACCTCGTCGGCGGTCTTGCCGAAGGCCAGCGCCTGGCCCTGCGCGAACAGGTTGGCCATCAACAGGTCGTGCTGCGCGGCCAGTTCGTCGCCGAGCTCGGCCGCCGGACGTGCGAACCCGATCAGGTCCGCGGGGATGAGCCGGGTGCCCTGGTGGATCAACTGGTAGTAGGCGTGCTGCCCGTTGGTGCCGGGCGTGCCCCACACCACCGGGCCGGTCTCCCAGCCCACCACATGGCCGTCGCGGTCGACCGACTTGCCGTTGGACTCCATGTCCAGCTGCTGCAGATACGCCGTGAACTTCGACAGGTAGTGGCAGTACGGCAGCACCGCATGGGACTCGGCGCCGAAGAAATTGCCGTACCAGATGCCCAACAGGCCGAGGATCAGCGGGGCGTTGGCCTCCGCGGGCGCGGTCCGGAAGTGCTCGTCGACGGTGTGGAAGCCGTCGAGCAGCTCCCGGAAGCGGTCCGGGCCGATCGCGATCATCAGCGACAGGCCGATGGCCGAGTCGAAGGAGTAGCGGCCGCCGACCCAGTCCCAGAACTCGAACATGTTGTCCGGGTCGATACCGAACTCGGTGACCTTGCCGGCGTTCGTGGACAGCGCCACGAAGTGCTTGGCGACCGCCTTCTCCTCGCCGAGCCCGCCGGGCCCGTTCAGCAGCCAGGAACGGGCCGAGGTGGCGTTGGTGATGGTCTCGATCGTGGTGAAGGTCTTGGAGGCGACGATGAACAGGGTCTCCGCCGGGTCCAGGTCCCGTACCGCCTCGTGCAGGTCGGCGCCGTCCACGTTGGAGACGAAGCGGAACGTCAGCTCGCGGGCCGTGAAGGTGCGCAGCGCCTCGTACGCCATCGCCGGGCCCAGGTCGGAGCCGCCGATGCCGATGTTGACGACGTTCCTGATGCGCCTGCCGGTGTGGCCGGTCCAGGCGCCGGAGCGTACCCGCTCGGCGAAGTCGCTCATCTTGTCCAGCACGGCGTGCACCTGGGGCACCACGTTCTCGCCGTCGACCTCGATCACCGCGTCCCGCGGGGCGCGCAGCGCGGTGTGCAGCACGGCCCGGTCCTCGGTGACGTTGATCTTCTCGCCGCGGAACATGGCGTCGCGCAGCCCGAACACGTCGGTGGCGGCGGCCAGTTCCTGCAGCAGCGCCAGGGTCTCGTCGTGGACGAGGTGCTTGGAGTAGTCGATGCGCAGGTCGCCGACGCGCACGACGTACCGCTCGGCGCGGCCGGGGTCGCTTGCGAACAGCTCACGCAGCACCGGCTGGCCCTGGGCGCGGTGGTCCTCCAGAGCGGTCCACTCGGGGCGCCGGGTGAGCTTCGGGGAGTCAGACATGGGAGAGGTTCTCCTTGGTGGCCTCGCCCCGCAGGGCGACGGCGTACATCTCGTCGGCGTCGAGGCGGCGGAGCTCCTCGGCGATGAGTTCGGAGGTGGTGCGGACCTTCAGCGCGAGGGTGCGCGAGGGCTGGCCGGGCAGGGTGAGCGTGGCCAGCGGGCCCTCGGGGCGGTCGATGACGATCTCGCCGTCCGCGGTCCCCAGACGCACGGCCGTGACGACCGGGCCCGCGGTGACCACACGGTCGATCTTCACGTTCAGCCGTGCCTCCAGCCAGCGCGCCAGCAGTTCGGCCGCCGGGTTCTCGGCCTCGGCCTCCACCGCCCCCGACACGATCCGGGTGCGGGCCTGGTCCAGGGCCGCCGCCAGCATCGAGCGCCACGGCGTCAGCCGGGTCCAGGCCAGGTCGGTGTCGCCGGGCGCGTAGGAGCGGGCCCGCTGCTCCAGGGTCTCGGCGGCGTTCTCGACGGCGTACAGGTCGGTGATCCTGCGCTGCGCGAGGGCGCCCAGCGGGTCCTTGGCGGGCACCTCGGGCGCGTCCACCGGCCACCACACGACGACCGGAGCGTCCGGCAGCAGCAGCGGCAGGACGACCGAGTCGGCGTGGTCGGACACCTCGCCGTAGGTGCGCAGCACCACCGTCTCGCCGGTGCCGGCGTCGGCGCCCACCCGGACCTCGGCGTCCAGCTTGGAGGCCATGCGGTCGCGCGGGGTGCGGGCGTGCCGCTTGATGACGACCAGGGTGCGCGAGGGGTGCTCGTGCGAGGCCTCCTCGGCCGCCTTGATCGCGTCGTAGGCGTTCTCCTCGTCCGTGACGATGACCATCGTCAGGACCATGCCCACGGCCGGTGTGCCGATGGCGCGGCGGCCCTGCACCAGCGCCTTGTTGATCTTGCTTGCCGTGGTGTCGGTCAGGTCGATCTTCATGGCCTGCGCCAGCTCCGTCCGTCTCGTGCGAGCATCTCGTCGGCTTCCTCGGGTCCCCAGCTGCCCGAGGCGTACTGCGCGGGCTTGCCGTGCCGCGCCCAGTACTCCTCGATCGGGTCGAGGATCTTCCAGGACTCTTCCACTTCCTGGTGACGGGGGAACAGGTTGGCGTCGCCGAGCAGCACGTCCAGGATGAGCCGCTCGTACGCCTCCGGGCTGGACTCGGTGAAGGACTCGCCGTAGGCGAAGTCCATCGACACGTCCCGGATCTCCATCGAGGTGCCCGGCACCTTGGAGCCGAACCGGACCGTCATGCCCTCGTCGGGCTGGACCCGGACGACGATGGCGTTCTGTCCGAGCTCCTCGGTGGCGGTGGAGTCGAAGGGGGAGTGCGGCGCCCGCTTGAAGACCACCGCGATCTCGGTGACGCGGCGGCCCAGGCGCTTGCCGGTGCGCAGGTAGAAGGGGATGCCCGCCCAGCGGCGGTTGTCCACCTCCAGCTTGATGGCCGCGTAGGTGTCGGTCTTGGAGTTCGGGTCGATGCCGTCCTCCTGCAGATAGCCGGCCACCTTCTCGCCGCCCTGCCAGCCCTCCGCGTACTGCGCGAGGACCGTGTGCTCGCCCAGCTTCTCCGGCAGCCGCACGGACTTCAGGACCTTCAGCTTCTCGGTGAGCAGCGACTCCGCGTCGAACGCGATCGGCTCCTCCATGGCGGTGAGCGCCATCAGCTGCAGCAGGTGGTTCTGGATGACGTCACGGGCGGCGCCGATGCCGTCGTAGTAGCCGGCCCGGCCGCCGATGCCGATGTCCTCGGCCATGGTGATCTGGATGTGGTCGACGTACGACCGGTTCCAGATCGGCTCGTACATCTGGTTGGCGAAGCGCAGCGCCAGGATGTTCTGGACGGTCTCCTTGCCCAGGTAGTGGTCGATGCGGAAGACCTGGTCCGGCTCGAACACGTCGTGCAAGATCGCGTTGAGCTCGCGGGCGCTCGCCAGGTCGCGCCCGAACGGCTTCTCGATCACCGCGCGCCGCCAGGAGCCCTCACGCCCGTTCGCCAGGCCGTGCTTCTTGAGCTGCTGGACCACCTTGGGGAAGAACTTCGGCGGCACGGACAGGTAGAAGGCGAAGTTGCCTCCGGTGCCGCGGGAGGCGTCCAGCTCGTCGACGGCCGACTTCAGCTGCTTGAACGCCGTGTCGTCGTCGAAGTCGCCGGGGATGAACCGCATGCCCTCGGCGAGCTGCTGCCAGACCTCCTCACGGAACTCGGTGCGGGCGTGCTCGCGGACCGCGTCGTGCACGACCTGCGCGAAGTCCTGGTCCTCCCAGTCCCGGCGGGCGAACCCGACGAGGGAGAAGCCCGGCGGGAGCAGGCCGCGGTTGGCGAGGTCGTAGACGGCGGGCATCAGCTTCTTGCGGGACAGGTCGCCGGTGACGCCGAAGATGACGAGCCCGGACGGGCCCGCGATGCGCGGGAGCCGGCGGTCGCGGTCGTCGCGCAGGGGGTTGGTCCAGTCGAGCGCGGAGTCGACGGTGGCGTGCTCGGTCATTCCGTCTCAACTCCCTTGCTGTCGAGGGACTTGGTGACGGCGTCCAGCAGGTCCTGCCAGGCCGTCTCGAACTTGGCGACGCCCTCGTCCTCGAGCTTCTGCACAACCTCGTCGTAGGAGATCCCGAGGGCCTCCACGGCGGCCAGGTCGGCGCGGGCCTGCGCGTAGCCGCCGGTCACCGTGTCGCCGGTGATCTCGCCGTGGTCGGCGGTGGCGTTGAGGGTGGCCTCCGGCATGGTGTTGACGGTGCCGGGCGCGACCAGCTCGTCCACGTACAGGGTGTCCTTGTACGAGGGGTCCTTCACGCCGGTCGAGGCCCACAGGGGGCGCTGCTTGTTGGCCCTGGCGCCGGCGAGGGCGGTCCAGCGCTCACCACCGAAGACCTCCTCGTACGCCTCGTAGGCGAGACGGGCGTTGGCGAGCGCCGCCTTGCCCTTGAGGACGGACGCCTCGGGGGAGCTGAGGCCGTCCAGCCGCTTGTCGATCTCGGAGTCGACGCGGGAGACGAAGAAGGAGGCCACGGAGTGGATGGTCGAGAGGTCGAGGCCCTTCGCGGCGGCCTTCTCCAGGCCGGCGAGATAGGCGTCCATGACCTCGCGGTAGCGCTCCAGGGAGAAGATCAGCGTGACGTTGACGCTGATGCCCAGGCCGATGACCTCGGTGATGGCCGGGAGGCCCGCCTTGGTCGCCGGGATCTTGATCATGACGTTGGGCCGGTCGACCAGCCACGCCAGCTGCTTGGCCTCGGCGATCGTCGCCTTGGTGTCGTGGGCCAGGCGCGGGTCGACCTCGATGGAGACCCGGCCGTCGCGGCCGCCGGTGGCGTCGTACACGGGCCGCAGGATGTCGGCGGCGGCGCGGACGTCGGCGGTGGTCATCATCCGTACGGCCTCTTCGACCGTGACACCGCGGACGGCGAGGTCGGCGAGCTGCTCCTCGTAGCCCTCGCCGGAGCCGATGGCGGCCTGGAAGATGGACGGGTTGGTGGTCACGCCCACCACGTTGCTGTTCTCGACGAGTTCGGCGAGGTTGCCGGACTCGATCCGCCTGCGGGAGAGGTCGTCCAGCCAGATGGAGACGCCCTCGTCGGACAGGCGCTTGAGTGCTCCCGCGGTCGCGGTTGCTTCGGTCACTTTGATCATCTTCTTTCTGGCGATCGGATCAACCGCGGGCGGCGGCCAGGGATTCCCGGGCCTTGGCGGCGACGTTCTCGGGGGTGAAGCCGAACTCGGCGAACAGGGTCTTGGCGTCGGCGGAGGCGCCGAAGTGCTCCAGGGAGACGATGCGTCCTGCGTCACCTGTGTAGCGGTACCACGTCAGACCGATCCCTGCCTCCACGGCGACGCGGGCCCGCACGGACGGCGGAAGGACGCGCTCGCGGTACTCCCGCGGCTGCTCCTCGAACCACTCCACGGACGGCATCGACACCACCCGGGTGCCGATCCCCTCGGCCTCCAGCTGCTCGCGCGCGGCGACGGCGAGCTGGACCTCGGAGCCGGTGGCGATCAGGACGACGTCCGGGGTCTCGGCAGAGGACTCCTTCAGGACGTAACCGCCCTTCGCCGCATCGGGGTTGGGCGCGTACGTCGGCACACCCTGGCGGGTGAGGGCGAGGCCGTGCGGGGCCGGGTCGGTGGCGTGCCGCTTGAGGATCTCGCCCCAGGCGATCGCGGTCTCGTTGGCGTCGGCCGGGCGTACGACGTTCAGGCCCGGGATGGCGCGCAGGGAGGCCAGGTGCTCGACCGGCTGGTGGGTCGGGCCGTCCTCGCCGAGACCGATGGAGTCGTGCGTCCAGATGTACGTCACCGGGAGCTGCATGATGGCCGACATCCGCACCGCGTTGCGCATGTAGTCGGAGAACACCAGGAAGGTGCCGCCGTAGATACGGGTGTTGCCGTGCAGCGCGATGCCGTTCATCTCGGCGGCCATCGAGAACTCGCGGATGCCGAAGTGGACGGTGCGGCCGTAGGGGTCGGCCTCCGGGAGCGGGTTGCCCTTCGGCAGGAAGGACGAGGTCTTGTCGATGGTGGTGTTGTTCGAGCCGGCCAGGTCGGCGGAGCCGCCCCACAGTTCGGGGACGATCGCGCCGAGCGCCTGCAGCACCTTGCCGGAGGCGGCGCGGGTGGCGACGGCCTTGCCCTCCTCGAAGACCGGCAGGGCGTCCTCCCAGCCCTCGGGCAGCTGGCCGGCGACGATCCGGTCGAACAGCTCGGCGCGCTCCGGGTTGGCACCGCGCCACTTGTCGATCTGCTTGTCCCAGGCGGCATGCGCCTCGGCGCCGCGGTCCAGGGCCTCGCGGGCGTGGGCCAGCACATCGGCGTCGACCTGGAAGGACTGCTCCGGGTCGAAGCCGAGGACGCGCTTGGTGGCGGCGATCTCCTCGGCACCGAGTGCGGAGCCGTGGGAGGCCTCGGTGTTCTGCGCGTTCGGGGCGGGCCAGGCGATGATCGTGCGCATCGCGATGATCGAGGGCCGCTCGGTCTCGGCCTGCGCCGCCTTCAGGGCCGCGTAGAGGGCCGGTACGTCGATGTCGCCGCCGAGCGAGGGCTCGACGCGCTGCACATGCCAGCCGTAGGCCTCGTAGCGCTTCAGGACGTCCTCGGAGAACGCCGTCGCGGTGTCGCCCTCGATGGAGATGTGGTTGTCGTCGTAGAGGAAGACCAGGTTGCCGAGCTTCTGGTGGCCGGCCAGCGAGGAGGCCTCGGCGGAGACGCCCTCCTCCAGGTCGCCGTCGGAGACGATCGCCCAGATGGTGTGATCGAAGGGGGAGGTGCCCTCGGGGGCCTCCGGGTCGAACAGACCGCGCTCGTAGCGGGCGGCCATCGCCATTCCCACCGCGTTGGCGACACCCTGGCCGAGCGGCCCGGTGGTGGTCTCGACGCCGGCGGTGTGCCCGTACTCGGGGTGGCCGGGCGTCTTGGAACCATGCGTCCGGAACGCCTTCAGATCATCGAGCTCGACCTCGTACCCGGCCAGGAACAGCTGCGTGTAGAGCGTCAGCGAGGTGTGGCCGGGGGACAGCACGAAACGATCCCGGCCGGTCCACTCGGGGTCCGCGGGATCGTGACGCATCACCTTCTGAAAGATCGTGTACGCGGCCGGGGCCAGGCTCATCGCCGTGCCCGGGTGGCCGTTGCCGACCTTCTGCACGGCGTCGGCCGCGAGCAGACGCGCCGTGTCGACGGCACGCCGGTCGAGTTCGGTCCATTCGAAGCTGTCCGGAGTCTGGGTACTCATCTTCAAGAAGTCCTCGATCGAAGCGACTGAACGGCTCTGATGCGTTCAAACTTAAAAGTCTGACTTTTCCGAGGGAAGGTCGCTGTGTGTCAGCCTGTGGTGAAAGTGGGACACCGACGGCACGACCGAGGCGGCGCGAGTAGGACATGGCGGGCAGAACCATCCAAGGTGGAGACGGTGACGGTGGGGTGGACGGCATCCGAACGTTCCCTTTCCCGGTCGAGCTGAGTGTGGGCGGAGTCGGTATGCAGGTCGGCCCCATGGGGGCCGGCCACACCTGGCACGCCGAGGCCCCGCTGGAGCGCGTGCACCGTATCGACTTCCATGTCGTGATGCTCTTCGACGGCGCCCCGGTCCGCCACATGATCGACTTCGCCGAGTACGAGGCGGCGGCCGGCGAACTGCTGTGGATCCGTCCCGGCCAGGTCCACCGCTTCTCGCCCACGAGCGGGTACCGCGGAACCGTGCTGACCATGCAACCCGGCTTTCTGCCGCGCGCCACGGTGGAGGCCACCGGCCTCTACCGCTACGACCTGCCCCCCCTGCTCCACCCCGACGAGGCCCAGCTCACCGCCCTCAGGGCCGCCCTCGCCCAACTCCAACGCGAGTACGAGGACAATACGACCCTGCCGCTCAGCCTGCACACCGCGGTGCTGCGCCACTCGTTGACAGCGTTCCTGCTGCGCCTCGCCCATCTGGCGGCCAGCTCCGCGGAGGCGGCACGCCGTCAGTCGGACACGACGTTCACGCTGTTCCGCGACGCCGTGGAGAAGGACTTCGCCACCAACCACAGCGTCAGCGCCTACGCCGACGCCCTCGGCTACTCCCGCCGCACCCTCGTCCGCGCGGTCCGCGCCGCGACCGGTCAGACGCCCAAGGGCTTCATCGACAAGCGGGTCGTCCTGGAGGCGAAACGCCTGCTGGCCCACACGGACCTGCCGATCGGCCGGGTGGGCGCGGCGATCGGCTTTCCCGACGCGGCGAACTTCTCCAAGTTCTTCCAGCAGCACACGGAGCTGACGCTGGCGGCGTTCCGGGCGGAGCTGCGGTGACTCAGGACGCGGCCGGGGCGCCGAGCCACGGCATGCGCCGCACCAGGGTGTCCCGCATCCTGGTCAGCGCCTCGATCCGCTCCGTCAGCTCGGCCACCCGCTGGGCCCCGACCTCGTAGTTCCCGGCGCAGGAGTCCGCGTAGGCGAACACCTCGGGCAGGTCGCTGTCCAGGAAGCGCACGAAGGACTTGACGTTCTCCACGGTGAACCCGGAAGCGAGCAGATCGCGGATGTTGCGCACGCGCGTCTGGGCTCCGGGCCCGTAGACGCGGTAACCCCCCGCGCTCCGCCCGGACTCCAGCAGGCCCTGCTCCTCGTAGTAGCGCAGGGCGCGGGTCGTCGTGCCGGTCCGCGCGGCCAGGTCACCGATCAGCATCTCGCTCACTTCCGTGTCACCTCTCTCGTTGTCCACGGGGGTCAACTCCCCAGCCGTACCACGGTCTTCCCGGTGTATGCGCCACGGACGAGGTCGGTCAGGGCGCGGGGGGCGTTCGGCAGCCCGTCGATCACCGTCTCGTCGTAGACGATCGCCCCTTCGCGCAGCCAGCCGCGGAACTGCTGCCCGAACTCGGCCGCCTTGTCCAGGTGGTCGACGACGGTGAAGCCGCGGATGGTCAGCCGCTTGGCGGCCACGGTCAGCAGGTCTCCGGGGCCCTGGTCGGGGCGGCCTGAGCTCTGGCGGGCGAGTGCCCCGCAGACGGCGATGCGGCCATGGGGGTTCATCACCTCGACGGCGGCCCGCAGCTGCTCGCCGCCCACGTTGTCGAAGTAGACGTCGATGCCCTCGGGGGCGGCCTCGCGCAACCGGTCCAGGGCGGGGCCGTCATGGCGGTCGAAGGCCGCGTCGAAGCCGAGCCTGCCGGTGAGGTGCCGGACCTTCTCCGGTGACCCCGCGCTGCCGATCACCCGCGCCGCGCCCTTGAGCCGGGCGATCTGCCCGGCGAGAGAGCCGATCGCGCCCGCCGCGCTGGAGACGAACACCGTCTCGCCGGGCCGCAGCAGGGCGACATGGACGAGTCCGACGTAGGCGACCAGGCCGAAGCCGAGATGGAGCGAGGGAGTCGGGTAGGCGGTCCGGTCGACGCGCCGGAAGACCTCCGCCCCGGCCACGGCGTACTCCCGCCAGCCCAGCCGGTGCACCACCAGGGCGCCCTCCGTCAGGGAGGGGTCGGCCGAGGCGATCACCTCGCCGACGGCGTCCCCGTACAGCACCTCGCCGATCTCGTAGCGGGGCCGGGGTACGGCGGGTTCGGCCGACATCAGCGTCAGCATGCCGGGGTCGAGGGACAGGTAGAGGTTGCGGACCAGCACCTGGCCGGGGGCCGGATCGGGCACCGGCACCTCGGCGATCTCGAAGTCGTCGGGGGTGGGCAGGCCGTCGGGCCGGGAGGCGAGTCGAACCTCCAGGCCCGTACGGGATTTCACAGCGGAAGTGGTCATGGCGGCGACGCTAGGGGTTGACCCATACGTGAAGGTCAAGTCGTCCCGCGCCGCCGCCCGCCCGGTCAGTGCCCGAAGTCGAACCAGTTCACGTTCACGAAGTCCGCCGGCTGGCCGCTGGTGAAGGTCAGATAGACGTCGTGGGTGCCGGTCACCGCGCCGATGTTGGCCGGGACCGTCTTCCAGGACTGCCAGCCGCCCGTGTTGGCGAGGGCGAAGCTGCCGATCGGTGCGGCGGTACGGCTGTCCAGGCGCACCTCGACCAGGCCGCTCACCCCGGACCCGGCGCCGCTCGCCACGCGTGCGTAGAACTGCGTGGCCGCCGTGGAACCGAAGTCGACGCCCTTGTAGAGGGCCCAGTCGCCGTTGGCCAGGGAGCCGATGTCCTGGCCGCCGCCGGTGTCCGTGGTGCTCTCCGTGACGGTGCCGGACTGGCTGTCGTACGACTCCGCCTGGATGGCACTGTAGGCGTCACGGTTACCGGAGGGCGGGGGTGTGGTGGTGCTCCCGCCGCCGCTCGACAGGACCTGGACGTAGTCCACGAGCATCGGGTGGCCGGACTCCGTGGCACTGGTCGGGCCGCCGCCGAACGCAGCCGGGAAGGCGCCGCCCATCGCCACGTTCAGGATGACGAAGAAACCGTGGTTGGTGGCATTGGCCCAGGTCGTGGCGTCCATCTGATCGGCCGTGACGGTCTGGTAGTTGACGCCGTCGACGTAGAAGCGGATCGCCTCGGGGCTGACCGAACGGTCCCACTCCATGGTGTAGGTGTGGAAGCCGGACTGGCAGGTGGTGCCTGGACACGCGATCGAATTTCCGAGGCCCGTCGTCTCGTTGCAGGGGCCGCCCGGGTTCGTACCGCAGTGCATCGTCGCCCAGACCTTGTTGATGCCCTGCACGTTCTCCATGATGTCCAGCTCGCCGACGCTCGGCCAGTTCTGGTAGTTGCCGCGATAGGGGGCGCCCAGCATCCAGAACGCCGGCCAGTAGCCCGCGCCCGCACCGCCGGTGACGTTGGGCATCTGCAGGCGGGCCTCGACGCGCAGTTTGCCGCCGGCCGGGGGCTGGAAGTCGGTGCGGTTGGTCTCGATACGGCCCGAGGTCCAGTTGCCGGCGGAGTCGCGGACCGGGGTGATCTTCAGGTTGCCGCTGCCGTCGAGCGAGACGTTGCTGGTGCTGTTCGTCATCGTCTCGACCTCGCCGGTGCCCCAGTTGGCGGCTCCGCCGGGGTACGAAGTCCCGGTGTCGTACTGCCAGTTGGAGGTGTTGACGCCGGTTCCGGCCGAGCCGTTGAAGTCGTCGAGGAAGAGCTGTGTCCAGCCCGACGGGGGTGCGGGCGCCGAGGCGTCGGCGGACTGGGTGGCGGCCGTGGCGAGCACGGCCGCCAGGCCGAGCGTGCTGAGTACGGCGAGGAGCGCGCGTCGCCGTCTGGGCATGCCGGAGGTTGCACTCATGGGGGTGCCTCCCGGGTACGGAGTGATGGGTGCTGCGGGTGCCCTTGAGAGCGCTCTCAAAGTGGGCCCAATGTGCTCTCCGTCACCGGAACCGTCAAGAGTTAAAGCAAGGAAAGTCCTTTCCCGGCGTGGAAGTTCATGCCCTGAAGGGTGCAAAGGTGTTAAAGCGTGCTCCCCGCCTTCCGCTCCGCCCACGACAGGTTCCAGCCGGGGCTTCTTCGCCGCGGCCTTCGCGGAGGCGACCTTCGCCGTGTCGTCCGCTGCGCCCGCCGAGCCGTAAATTTGTTGATCCTTTGAATTTCCGGGCCGATTCCTGAGATTCCGGTGAGGAGTCGCCTTCAGAACGCCCGAAACCACGGTTGTCTCAGCCCTCGGGGCTGTGAACAGAGTATGTGCGGCCCGCCCCGGGCTTGAGCGACCGAACAACGCCGGAGGTATACGTGACCGAAGTCCGCGAGCCGCACACCGTGGCCGTCGTCGGAGCGGGCGCGGCGGGCACACTGACCGCCGTCCAGCTCTGCGAGACGGCGGCGCGCCGCCGGACACCGCTCGGCCTCGTCCTTCTCGACCCGGCCCCGGAGGCAGGCCGCGGCACCGCGTACGCCACCCGGGATCCGCGCCACCGCCTCAACGTGCCCGCGGGCGGAATGAGTTGCTACCCCGACGACCCCGGCCACTTCACCCGCTGGCTGTGCCGGCACGGCGAACCATCCGTCACCGGGGCCGACTTCGCCACCCGCTACCGCTACGGCGCCTATCTCGCCGACACCCTCGCGCAGGCCATCGTCCGGGCCCAGGGCACGGTGACGGTACGCCGGCTGCGCACCCGCGCCGAGAGCTGTACCGGCACCCCCGAGGGCGGGCTGGAGCTCCGCCTCGCCGACGGGGGACATCTCGCCGCCGACAGCGCGGTCCTGGCCACCGGCCCGGCCGCCCCCTCCGCGAGCTGGGCCCCGCCCGCCCTGCGCGCCTCGGCCCGTTTCATCGCGGCGCCCTGGGCGACGGGCGGGCTGGACGGACCGCTCTCCGACACCGCCGACGTCCTCCTCGTCGGCACCGGTCTGACGGCCGTCGACCTCTCCCTCACCCTCGACCGTCCCGGCCGCACGGTCCACGCCCTCTCCCGCAGCGGTCTGCTGCCGCAGCCGCACGCCCTCACCCCGGCCGGCCCGATGGGCGCGCCCGAGGGCCTCGACGACACCTCGCTGGGCCGCCTCCGCAGGGCCGTCTACCGTCACATCAGCCGCTCCGTGCGCACCCACGGGGACTGGCGCCCCGCCCTCGACAGCCTGCGCCCGCACACCGCCCGCCTCTGGGAGAGCCTCACCCCCGAGGACCGGGCCGAGTTCCTCGCCCGCGAGGGCGCCCTGTGGAACACGCACCGCCACCGCATGGCCCCCGCCACCGCCGAGTCCGTCATCCGGGCCCGTACGGCCCGACGGCTCACCGTCCACACCGGCGCGGTGACGGAAGTGGTCGAGCACGACGGCCAACTCATGGTCGCTCTTTCCAACGGCCGTACGCTGAAGGTTGGTTGGGTGATCGACTGCACCGGACCGGGCCGACGGTTCGACGACCCGCTGTGGCGCTCCCTGTTCGCGTCCGGGGCCGCGGTGCCGGGCCCCCTCGGCATGGGCGTGGCCACCCGCGAGGGGCGGCTGCTGGACTCGGAAGGCCGCGCCGAGCGCCCGCTGTTCACGCTGGGCGCCCCGCGCCGCGGCGAACTGTGGGAGACGACCGCGATCCCCGAGATCCGCGTCCAGGCGGCAGCCCTGGCGGTGCAGTTGCTGGCCCCGCTGACGGGGACGACGGGCAGGCCCCGCCTCTCCCGCCGTCCCGTCGACGGGCACGGACTCGCCCTGTCCACCCACGCCGAGGCGGCCGCCGCCTACCGCTCGGGCCTGAACCGGGTCCTGAAGGTCCGCGCCGGCGCCGAGGACGCCTTCGCCCGGGCCGTGGCGCTCGACCCCGGGTTCGCCCTCGGCCATGCGGCCCTCGCCCTGCTGGGCCACGAGTGCGGCGCCGCCGTCGATGTACCGCGGGCACTCGCCGAGGCGCAGCGCTCCGCACGCGAACACGCCGACGAGCGGGAGCGTTCCTTCGTGGCCGTGGTCACGCGCCGGGTGCACGGCGATGACGGCGACACCGCTCTCGTACGCCACCTCGACGCGTACCCTTCCGATGCCCTCGCGCTCGCTGCCGCAGTGCCCACCATCGCCTTCTCCGGCGTCACCGACCTCGACGAGGACCACGCGCTGCGACTGGTCGAGCGGACTTCTCCCGCCTACGACGGCCACTGGTTCCACACCTCGCTGCTCGCCTTCCTCCGGCAGGAGCAGGGCCGGCTGCACGAGGCCGGCGAACTCGCCCACCGCGCCCTGGCCGTGGAGCCGGCCTCCGGACATGCCGTGCACGCGCTCGCCCACGTCCACTACGAGTCCGGCGTGCACCAGGCGGGCCGCGACTGGCTGGACGGCTGGGTGTCCGGGCAGGGGCGGGGCGCCGTCCACCGGGCCCACTTCTCCTGGCACATCGCCCTGCACGAACTCGCCCTCGACGACCCGGCAGCGGTGCGCAGGCGCTGGTTCGCGCAGCTCGCACCGGGGCGGGTGGTGACCGGGGTGCGGGCACTCGTCGACTCGGGGTCGCTGCTGTGGCGGGCCCGGCTGAGCGACAGCTGGCGGGGCGAGCTGCCCGCGGGGGATGTCCTTTCCGCGGTCGCCTTGGACGTCCTGGAGCGTCCGGCCACCGCCTTCACCGCCCTGCATGCGGCCGTGGCTCTCGCCGCCGCGGGGGATCTGGCGGCGCTGCGGCGGTTGCGGGACCATGCCGCCGGTGCCGACGAGGTGCAGCGGGAGGTGATCGTGCCGCTGTGCGAGGCGTTCGCCGCGGTGGTGGAGGAGCGGTTCCAGGACGCCGTACGGGGGCTTGACGCGGTGTTGCCGGTGCTGCGGCGCGTTGGCGGCAGTGCCGCTCAACGGGAGGTCGTCGAGGAGACGTTGCTGTATGCGCTGGTGTCGGCGGGGCGGTCTGACGCCGCGCGTCGGCTGTTGGATGCGCGGTTGGATCGGAAGGAGGCTCCGCGGGACCGGCGGATGCGGGCGGGTCTGTCTGCGTAAGCGCTCCACGAGGTGGCTTGTCGTTCGTCTGCGGCGCCGTCGTGGCTGGTCGCGCCCACGCGGCGGAGCCGCATATCGATACAGCCCCGCGCCCCTTTGGGGCGCGGGGTGTGCCGACCCGGGTCAGCGGCTTACCAACTCCGCTTGTTCCGTCGCCTCTTCGTGCAAGCCGAACCTGTCGTGCCGTCGCCGCAGCGGCCGCGGGGCCCACCATGCGTGGCGCCCCAGCAGGGTCATCGTCGCCGGGACCAGCAGCATGCGTACGACCGTTGCGTCGATCAGGACTGCGAGGGTGAGGCCGAGGCCGATCTGGAGGATGGGGGAGAAGCCGCCCGTCATGAAGGCGCCGAAGACGACGGCGAGGAGCAGGGCGGCGCAGGTGACCACGCGGCCGGAGCGGCGCAGGCCGGTCACCACCGCCTCCTGGTCGTCGCCGGTCAGGTGCCGGGCCTCGCGCATCCGGGCCAGGATGAACAGCTCGTAGTCCATGGCCAGTCCGAAGGCGATCGCGACGATCAGGGGCGGGGCGGTCAGGCTCAGCGCACCCAGGCCCTCGGCGCCCAGTGCGCCCGCCAGGTGGCCGTCCTGGAAGACCCACACCACCATGCCGAGCGCCGCGCCCAGGCTGAGCAGCGTGGTCAGGATCGTGCGCAACGGGATCAGCACCGAGCCCGTGAACGCGAACAGCAGGACGAAGATGCCGGACAGCACCGTCAGGGCGGCCCAGGGCGCCCGGTCGGACAGCATCGCACGGAAGTCGACCAGACGGGCGGCCTGCCCGGTGACCAGGACCGGCTCGGTGCCGCGCAGGTCCCGTACCCGATCGACCAGGTCGGTGGCCTCCTTGCCGTCGACCCGGCCCGACGGCTGGAGTTGTACGACAGTCCCTCCGCCGGGGAGTTCGCGGGACTGTGCCGTCGAAGAGAGGGCAAGGATCCGGTCGGCGGTCGTGGAGTCGGTGCCCGGCTTCAGGACGACGGTGACCGGCGAGACCCCCGTGCCCGCCGGGAAGTGCGCGTCGACCGTGTCGTACAACTGGCGTGCCTCGGTGCTCGCGGGCAACTGCGTGGCGTCGCCGATCTCGATCCTCATACCGGTGACGGGCAGTGCCAGGACGAGCAGGGCCGGGACCACCGTGGCCAGGACGGCGACGCGGCGGCGGGCCGAGAAGCGGGCCACCCGGGCGAAGAAACGGCCCTCCTCACCCTCCGGCGCGGCCTTCGCCGGGGCGATCTTCGCGCCGAACCTGGCCAGCAGCGCCGGGAGCAGCGTCAGCGCGGCCAGCATGTCGATGGCGACCACGGCGGCCACCGCCAGGCCCATGCTGCGCAGGAAAACGCTGGGGAAGACGAGCAGACCGGCCAGGCAGACGGCCACCGTGAGCCCGGAGAACAGCACCGTCCGACCGGCCGCGGCGACCGTCCGGTGCACCGCCTCCACGACGTCCTCGGTGCTGCGGCGCTCCTCGCGGAAGCGGACCAGCATCAGCAGGGCGTAGTCCACGGCGAGTCCGAGGCCCAGCATGGTCGTCACCTGGATCGCGTACACCGAGATGTCGGTGACCTGGCTGAACCCGAACAGTGCCAGGAAGGCGCCCGCGATCCCGCTCACCGCGATCACCAGCGGCAGTCCGGCCGCGCGCAGCCCACCGAACACGACGAGCAGCAGGGCGAGGACGACGGGGAGTGAGATCAACTCGGCGTTCTTCACGTCCTGTTGGGCCCGCTCACCGAGCTGTTTGCCGAGCAACGGGCCCCCGCTGACGTGTACTTCGGGCGCGTCGATCCGCTTGATGCGGTCGGCCGCCGCGTCCACCGCCTTCTTTTCGGCGCCGTCGCCGAGCCCGCCCTTGAAGGTGACGGGGACGATCAGGGCCTGCCGGTCGGTGGCGGTCAGACCGCGGGTCCGGTACGGGTCCGGGACCGCGGCGACACCGGCGATGTCTCGTACGTCCGTCACGGCCCGCTCGACCTGTTCGCGCAGACCGGGGTCGGAGACGGCGGTCCCCGCGACGACGGCGGTGATCGACTCACCCGTCGGGTCCACGCGGTCCAGGTACTGGGCGGCCCGCTCCGACTCGGTGCCCGGCACCTCGGGCACGTTGTCGGAGAGCCGCCCGAAGACGCCCGTCCCCAGCCCGAAGCCGAGCAGCAGGAAGAGCATCCACAGCAGGATGACGGTCAGCGGGCGGCGGGTCGCCGCCCGGGCGAGTGTGGAGAGCACGGTCCCTCCCGGTGGGTCGTCGGTTCTCATCGCCCTCAGGTTCGTGGTGACGGAGGGTGTGGCGGATCGCCGGAGGGAGTGGTTTCAAGGCCTCGGTCGTACGAGGGAGACAGACGTCCGGCTCACTCCCGAGAGGGAGACGGCGGGAATCCTGCGCACGGGCGCCGGAGTCGACGGGGCAGAGCAACCGCGATCTCGGAGGAGTCCGTATGCCCGATGAACCCGCCGTCCGCGAACTCCGTCTCGTCGTCACGGCACCCGACTACGACGAGGCCCTGCGCTTCTACCGTGATGCCCTCGGCCTGCCCGAGCGTGCCGCCTTCTCGTCTCCCGACGGAAGAGTCACCGTCCTCGAAGCGGGCCGCGCCACGCTGTGACCGACCCGAACCATGTCGCCTTCATCGACGACGTCGAGGTGGGGCACCGCGTGGCCGGGCACATCCGGGTCGCCTTCCAGGTCGACGACGCCGGCGTCGCCACGGCACGACTGGCCGCCGCAGGGGCCGAGGTGCTCGCCGAGCCGACGCGCACCCCGTGGAACTCGCTGAACTCCCGGCTCGAAGCTCCGGGCGCCCACCAACTGACCCTCTTCGAGGATCTGGGCGATGAGGCAGACCGGGCGGACTAGGAGGCCCCCGGCGTCACCAGCCCCGTCTCATACGCGCAGATCACCGCCTGCACCCGGTCCCTGAGCCCCAGCTTGCTCAGCACGTTGCTGACATGGGTCTTGACGGTGTGCTCGCTCACGAAGAAGGCCGTGGCGATCTCGGCGTTGGACAGGCCGCGGGCCAGCAGCCGCAGCGTCTCCACCTCGCGGGCGGTCAGGGCGTCCAGCCGCTGGGGGACGACCGGGTCGGCGGCCTGCTCGCGGCGTCGCCGCACGATGTCCGCGACCAGCCGCCGTGTCACCGTCGGTGCGAGAAGCGAGTCGCCGGCCGCGACCACCCGTACGGCGTGCACCAGGTCGTCGCGGCGCACGTCCTTGAGGAGGAAGCCGCTGGCGCCCGCGTACAGCGCCTCGTACACGTACTCGTCCAGGTCGAACGTGGTCAGCATGACGACCTTGCAGCTGGAGTGCGCGCAGACCCGCCGCGCCGCCTCCAGGCCGTCCATGACCGGCATCCGGATGTCCAGGAGCAGCACGTCAGGCCTGTGCCGCTGGACCGCCGCGACCGCCTGCTCGCCGTCGCCGGCCTCGGCGACCACCTCGATGTCCTGCTGCGCCTGAAGGATCATGCTGAAACCGCTGCGGACCAGTTCCTGGTCGTCGGCGACGACCACCCGGATGCTCACCCGAGGGCCGCCTGACGGTCGGCGGCGGCAGGCAGGCGTACGACGACCCGGAAGCCGCCGTCCGGTCCGCGCCCGGCCTCGGCGCTGCCCCCGCACGCGGCGGCCCGCTCCCGGATGCCGATCAGCCCGTGCCCGCCGCCGGGCGCCACCGGGCCCCGTCCGTCGTCGGTCACCGTGAGGGTCAACAGGTCCTCCGTCCAGTCGAGTTCGACGGTCGCGCAGGCAGCGTACGCATGCTTCACCGTGTTGGTCAGGGCCTCCTGCACCACGCGGTAGGCGGCGACTTCGGCGTCCGCGGGCAGGGGACGCGGGCTGCCCGTGGTGTGCAACTCCACCCGCAGGCCCGCCGATTCGCCGACCTGCCGCAGCAGCTGCGGGAGCGCCGCCACGCCCGGCTGTGGTGAAGTGCCGTTGTCCTGCTCCTCCTTGAGCACGCCGAGGATCCGTCGCAGCTGCGCCATCGCGTCCCGCCCGGCCGCCGCGATCGCGTCGAAGGAGGCCTCCGCACGGTCCGGATCACTGCGCACCACGACCGGTCCCGCCTCCGCCTGGACGACCATGAGGCTCACCGCGTGGGCGAGGATGTCGTGCATGTCCCGGGCGATCCGGGCGCGTTCCCGGGCGATGGTCCGTGCGGTGTCCGCGACGCGCTCCCGCTCCACCCGCCGGGCCCGGTCCTCCAGTTCCGCGGTGTAGGCGCGCTGGACGCGGGCCAGCCACCCGAGCGAGTACGCGCAGGCGATGCAGAGCAGGTGGAAGGCGTACTCGAAGGGCCGGGCGTTCTCCTTTTGCTGCATGGTGACGGTGGCCCCGATCACCCAGCCGACCAGCATCACGCGCCGCTGCCAGGGCAGGGCCCGGGCGGCCAAGGTGTAGAGGACGACCAGGCCGCCCCACACCACACCGGGCGGGGGCGCGTGGTAGACGGCCATCGCGGGCGTGGCCGCCGACACGGCCCACGCGGTCGCGAACGGCGCCCGCCGCCGCCACACCAGCGGCACCGCCGTCGCGGCACCCAGCAGCCAGCCCTGCCAGGTGAGCCGGTCGTTCCCCTCGTCGGGGAAGAGCCACTGGAGCGAGACGGCGAACAGGACGAGCCCGGCGAGGGCGGCGTCGACGGCGTACGGATTCGCCGACCGCAGGCGCGCGGCGGCCTGCGTGAACCAGGACTGCGGTGACATGGGCGGCTCCTCGGGGCAAGGGCCGTTCCAGTATCGCGAGGGTCCCTGGGCGGGGCCTCGCCGGGGAGAGGGATATCCAAGTCGGCATTGGTCGCCTCCGACCTGCTTTGTCAGCGGAGCGCAGCGGACCGCTTCCGCTTTGTCGCCCTTTAACTATCAGCGCTTACCTACTCGTCCGTAACCTCGCGGCTCCCGGTCACCACGCAGAAGGGACGTTCTGAGGTGACGAAGAACCACACGAAGAACCACACGAAGAAGCCGCGCAACCGGAGAGCCGCACTCATCGGGGCCGGAGCCCTGCTCGGCGGGCTGTTGGCCGTTCCGGCCGTGACTGCTTCGGCCGGAACGAGCGGGGCGTGCAGCGACACCGATGCCGCCATCTACCGACCACCGGTGAGCGTGAGCGCCGCGCCGGGCGAGGTCATCGCCTGCCGCACGGTCGACTCCCTGCCCATGGTGGGAACCGGCACCCCGATCACCGCATGGAAGGTGCTGTACGGCTCCACCGACGGCCACGGCAGGAAGGACGCCGTCGCCGGCACGGTGATCGTGCCCCGCGAGGCGTGGCAGGGCCCGGGCGAGCGACCGCTGGTCGCCTTCGTGCCCGGCACCCTCGGCATCGGACCGCAGTGCGCCTTCTCCAAGCAGCTCGCCGGCGAGTACCAGGACGCCTACGAGGGGCCGAACATCGCGGCGCTGCTCAAGGCCGGGTTCGCCGTCGCGGCCACCGACGGCGCCGGATACCTGGACGGCCAGGTCCATCCGTACGTCTCCGGCGCCGACGCCGCACACGCGGTCCTCGACGTCGTACGCGCCGCCTACCGGCTGCCCGGCAGCGGGGTGAGCCCCGATGCCCAGGTCGGGATCTGGGGCTACTCGGAGGGCGGTTCGGGCAGTCTGTGGGCCGCGCAGCTCGCCAAGTCGTACGCCCCCGAGGTGAAGGTGGCCGGTGTGGCGTCCGGCGGGATCCCGGGCGACCTGAAGCAAGTCGGCAACTCGCTCGACGGCGGGGCGTTCGCCGGGTTCCTGGTGGACGCGGTGATCGGTCTGTCGGTCACCCACCCGGACATGCCGTTCGACGGACTCCTCAACGACACGGGCCGCCAGGCGGTCAAGGACGCCGAGTCGCTCTGCGCGGTCGGCACCGTCGCACGCTTCACCGGCGTCCACATCGAGAACTACACCAAGGACAGGCTCACCCTCGACCAGCTCTACGCCCTGCGCGGCCCCGACGGCACGACCTGGGGCGAGATCGCCGACACCAACAGACTCGGCGTCGGCGTGGGCCCGTCCGGATCCGGGGCCCGCTACGAGATCGGCTTCCCGGTCCTGCAGTACCGCGGCCTCCTCGACGAGGTGATCCCCGCCGCGACCGGCCAGGCCACCCGTCGCGCCTACTGCGACGCGGGGATAGCCACGCAGTGGACCTCGTACGCCGGCGACCATCTCCTCGGCGACCCGCAGGCCATCGGCGACTCGGTCAACTGGCTCACCGACCGGTTCGCGGGCAAACCGATGCCCGGCAACTGCTGAGGCGTCTCTACGGCTCCTTCGCCGGCCGCCACCCCAGGGCCCGCGAAATGCCGCGTGGCGCAACCCCCCCCGCCGGGGCCCGCCCCCCCCGGCCGCCGCGCGCCGCCCCCCCCCCCCGCGCCCCCCCCCCGGCCGTTTCGCGAATTTCCAGGTGGGATTTCGCGGGATTCCAGGTCAGGAATGAAGGCAGGGAGAATTCAGCAATGCGACAGGTCACCCGCAAGGGCCTGATGACCGTGATGGCGGCGACCGGCGTGCTCGCCGCGGCGGGCGGTTACGCCCACGCCGACTCGGGCGCGAACGGCTCCGCCTCGGACTCGCCCGGCGTACTGTCCGGCAACACGGTGCAGGCGCCGGTACATGTGCCGGTGAACGTCTGCGGCAACACGGTCAACGTCGTCGGACTGCTCAACCCGGCGAGCGGCAACGAGTGCAGCAACAAGGGCGGCGGCAGCTCGTCCGGCGAGCACGGCGGTTCCGGCGGCGGAGCCCAGGCCGGCGGACATTCCAGTGACTCACCCGGCATCGGCTCGGGCAACACCGTCCAGGCGCCGGTCGACGTGCCGGTCAATGTCTGCGGCAACAGCGTCAACATCGTCGGCATCGGCAACGCCGCCGAGGACAACGAGTGCACCAACGGCGGTTCTGGCGGCGGGCACACGACGCCTCCGGGAGGCGGCAACCAGACGCCGCCGCCCGGGAACCCGGGGCACCCCGGCAACCCCGGACACCCCGGCAATCCGGGACACCCGGGTCATCCCGGTCACCCGGGCAACCCCGGCCACCCGTGCACCCCCGGCCACCCGGGCACCCCCGGCCACCCGGGCACCCCTGGCCACCCGGGCAACCCGAACCACCCCGGCAACCCGAGCACGCCGGGCGGCTCCTCGCACACCAACCACCCGGGCGCCCAGACGGTGACCCAGCCGCAGGGCGGCGCGCAGCTCGCGCACACCGGCAGTGACCTGCCGATCGGCGTCGTGCTCCCGGTGGGCGCAGGGGCGCTGCTGGCGGGCGCGGTCATGTACCGCAAGGCGCGTGCCTCGGTCTGAACCGGCGCACATTCACGCCAAGCACCGCAAACTTCCCCTACGGTGCGCAGAACGGAGCGGGCCCCGTGCTGGCGGGGCCCGCTCCGTTTCCGTCGTCTCCGTCCTCGCCTCAGCTCACCACGTGGCCCGCACCTGGCGGATGATCCGCCGGCGCAACCGCACCCTGCGGCTGCCGTCGCGCAGCAGGCTCAGACGGTCCAACTCCCAGTGTCCGTACTCCGCATGGTCCGTCAGCAGGCGTGTGGCGTCCTTGCGGGACACCCCGCGCGGAACGTACACGTCGACAAATTCGTATTCCGGCATCGCATCTATTGTGCGGGCTGGGGCCCGGTACGGATAGCGTCTGCACTATGTCTGATGCTGCGCAGCCCACCGCTGCCGAGGTACGAGCCGCCGCCGAGGCGGTCAAGACCGCGCTCGACCGTCACCTGGCCGCGGTCGAACGCAGGTCCGGGGAGGACGACCAGGCCGTCTACGAGGCGTTCAACGAGCTGGCCGCGGCCGCCGAGACGTACGACGAGTTGCTCTACGACCGCTACGACGAGGTCACGCCCTTCGAGATCCCCGGTGCGGAGGACACGCTGCCGCCGTACACGGGCCCCGAGGAGCCGAACGCGCTGAGTGTGCTGATCCGCCGCGACTACGCCGTGGCGGACCAGCATCGGCTGCTGGCGCAGGCGCAGCGGGTGGAGGCGGCGGACGACGACGGGCGGGGAGCGGAGACCTCCGCGACCGTGCACGGGGCGCTGGGCGTGCTGTTCGGGGAGTTCGAACCGGACGAGATCGCCTCGCGCCACAAGGAGTTCGGCCTCGAGGAGGGCGACTCCACGCTCTGGGTGACGGCCGCGGACGAACCGGCCGAGCCGGGCGACTGGCTGGAGGCGCCGTTCGAGCAGATCGATCCGCAGCGGGTGGTCTGCCGCTTCGACGTCAGCGCGGTCTTCGACGACGAGATCGACGACGGCCGCCTAGCCGGCGTGAACGACGACGACCTCGAGGACGAACTCGACACCGACCTGGACGGCGACGAGGACCTGGAGCCACTGGACGCGGACCGCTAGCGCGGAGCCGGACCGATCTACGGCGGCGGCGTTCACGCCGGCTAGGCGGCCGTCGTCGATCTC
>NZ_JBFBBE010000065.1:25614-54544 GCF_040682555.1 Streptomyces sp. NPDC051172 | reverse complement strand
ACCGAAGAACAGCACCGCTGTCACCAGCACAGCCATGATCCGAAACAGAACACAGCTCACGTGGCGAAGCGAGACCTCAAGACCGGCTCACTAGCTCTCGCTTCTCTGGTCGTCCTGGTCGTCCCGGCCCGGGTCACGCCGTTGCTGATCGCCGGCGGAGTCTCCCGGCCGGGCGCACCAGCAGGGAGAGCGAGGCCGCGGAGACGATCGCCGCGCCGAGCAGGATCAGCAGGAAGCTGCCGGGGTCCAGCGCGCTGTGGGTGACGAAGGCGCCGAAGAGGGCTCCGGCGACACCGGTCGCGAGCACCAGCGAACGGGTGGGCAGACGGTCGGGCAGACGGTGGATCGCCGCCCCTGCCAGCACGAGACCGAGAAGTGCGGAGCCGAGCGCTTCGAACAACATCCTGGAGTCCCTCCCACACGGCCACACTGCCCATCACGGTCGTAGCCCGTCATACCCGTGACCTGCGGAATGCAATCCTCTCCTGTGCGCGAGTTGTGCTCCACATGTGGAGAAAAAATCTTGGGGGGAAGCGAGTGGGGCCCGGCGACCATCGGTCGCCGGGCCCCACTCCAGTGATGTGCTGTTGTGCGCCTACAGCGCTCCGAAACCCACCTTGCGGGGGGCCGGCTCGCCGAGCTCGACGTAGGCGAGGCGCTCGGCCGGGACGAGGACCTTGCGGCCGTGCTCGTCCACGAGGGTCAGCAGCTGCGACTTCCCGGCCAGTGCCTCGGCCACGACCCGCTCGACCTCCTCGGCACTCTGACCGCTCTCCAGAACGATCTCGCGGGGCGCGTGCTGCACGCCGATCTTGACCTCCACGGCTATGTCCCTCCGACGGTCAGTGAAGTGCGCGACCTTTACGCGCCGTACCCAGCACACATTAGCCCGGTGAGGGGACGTACACCCTCCGCGCCTGCACGCCAGGAGCGAACAGCCGACGGGAACAAACGGCCTGTACGCGCGCGTGCGGGTCAGTGGTGCTGGTCGGTGCCGTGCAGCGGGAAGCCCGCGATACCGCGCCAGGCCAGTGAGGTCAGCAGTTGCACCGCCTGGTCGCGCGGCACGCTGCGGTCGCTGTGCAGCCAGGACCTGGCCACCACCTGGGCGAGGCCGCCGAGACCGGAGGCCAGCAGCATCGCCTCCGCGGGCGAGAGGCCGGTGTCCTCGGCGATCACGTCACGGATCGCCTCCGCGCACTCGTTCGTGACCTTGTCGACGCGCTCGCGCACCGCGGGCTCGTTCGTCAGGTCCGACTCGAAGACCAGGCGGAAGGCGCCACCGTCGTCCTCGACGTACGCGAAGTAGGCGTCCATCGTCGCCCGCACGCGCTGCTTGTTGTCGCTCGTCGAGGCGAGTGCCCCGCGAACCGCCCCGATCAGCGACTCGCAGTGCTGGTCCAGCAGTGCGAGATAGAGGTCGAGCTTGCCCGGGAAGTGCTGGTAGAGCACCGGCTTGCTGACGCCGGCGCGCTCCGCGATGTCGTCCATCGCGGCCGCGTGGTACCCCTGCGCCACAAAGACTTCCTGTGCGGCGCCCAGCAACTGGTTCCGTCGGGCACGGCGCGGCAGGCGTGTGCCCCGCGGGCGTGCCGCCTCTGTCTGCTCGATGGCTGTCACGCCGCCTCCCAAAATCGTCCACATGCGGTGTGCGCCGCGCGGCCATCGTACTTTTCGGTAACCCTGTCGTGCGCGGTGCGAGCGCAGAATTTCACGGACCGGACGGTGGCGAAAGCCGTACAGAGGGTTTCAAAGGCGTCCGAAGCGGGCAACGGGTCACCCCGTTCCAGCTCAGCGCCACCCTCTGTCGCCCGGTAAGCGCTTGTCAGCGGTAGTCGTCCTCGTCGAGGGAGACGACACGGCGCTGTTCGACGAGGTCGGCCTCGTTCGCGCGGGCCGGGTCCACGTCCTCGAGGGGTTCGTCGCGGTCGGGCGCCAGCTGGGCGTGCTGTTCCGCGGCGTCGTTCTCGGGGGCCTCGACGTCGATCTCCTGGGCTTCCTGCGTGTCCTCGTCCTCGAACGTCTCGGGATCGGTGGGGTCTACGGCCATGGCTGGGCTCCCTTCCTACGACTGTCCCTGGAAGAAGCAGGGACCACAGCGGGTGCCCTCTTTACGAGCCTAGGAGACACCCGATCCGGACGCCATGCGCTGTGCATGCGATCTGTGACAGCGAACACATGAGTCACTGCGTGATCGTCTCGTAACATTGCCGCATGTCTTCGACCGAGCTGCCCTCCGTGCCGGCGACCACAGCGCTCCCGAAGGTGGCGCCCGTCAGGGTCGCGGACGGTGAGCGGCTCAGGTCGGTCGGGCTGCCGGGGATCACGCTGTCGGTGCGGTCGAGGCCGCCGGCCCGTGCGGGACTGCCGCCCGCGCTGTACGTCCACGGCCTCGGCGGCTCCTCGCAGAACTGGTCGGCGCTGATGCAGCAGCTGGAGGGTGTCGTCGAAGGCGAGGCGATCGACCTGCCGGGCTTCGGCGACTCCCCGCCGCCGGACGACGGCGACTACTCGGTGACCGGGCACGCGCGCGCGGTCATCCGTTTTCTCGACGCGGCCGGACGCGGGCCCGTGCACCTCTTCGGCAACTCGCTCGGCGGTGCCGTCGCCACCCGCGTCGCGGCGCTGCGGCCCGACCTCGTACGGACGCTCACGCTGGTGTCGCCGGCACTCCCGGAGATCCGCGTCCAGCGGACCGCGGTCCCCACGGCGCTGCTGGCGCTGCCCGGTGTCACCACACTCTTCACACGGTTCACCAAGGAGTGGTCGGCGGAGGAGCGGGTCCGCGGGGTCACACTGCTCTGCTACGGCGACCCCGGGCGGGTGACGCCGGAAGGTTTCCGCAGTGCGGTCGAGGAGATGGAGCGACGCCTCCAACTGCCGTACTTCTGGGACGCTTTGACGCGCTCCGCGCGCGGGGTGGTGAACGCCTACACGCTGGGCGGCCAACACGGTCTGTGGCGCCAGGCCGAGCGCGTCCTCGCCCCGACCCTGCTCGTCTACGGCGGCCGGGACCAGCTCGTCGGCTTCCGCATGGCCCAGCGGGCGGCCCGCGCCTTCCGCGACTCCCGGCTGCTCACCCTGCCGGACGCGGGGCATGTGGCGATGATGGAGTACCCGGACACGGTGGCGCGGGCCTTCTGCGAACTCCTCGGCGAGACGGGAGAGTCGGCCGATGGAGTCCCGTCCGGCGAACCCGCGGTCGCGGTTTCCCCCGACGGAGGTGGTCCGGTCGTCGACGGCGGCGGGGCCGCCGCCGAGAGTGCGGGGAGCTGAGGGCCGACGTGGGACGCCACAGCCGCCGCGGGGACGCCGCCGCGAAGGGTGACGCCGGTGGCATAGGTGCGGGGCAGCCCGGCCTGCCTGCCGCCGGGCCCGGGGCCGCTCCGGGGGTGCAGCAGGGCGGTGTGGGGGGCCGCAAGGTGCCCGGGCCGTGGGAAGGGCAGCAACGGGCTCCGATGTACGGGACGCCGAGGGCGGCGGACGATACGCCCGCGCGCGGGGTGCCGCGGTTTCCCGACGGCACGCCTGCCCATGGGGTGCCGCGGTTTCCCGACGGCACCCCCGCGCACGGCACCCCACAGGTCCGCGGCGGTCACCCCGAGCAGCGTGAAGCAGGTGGCGGGTGGGGTGAGTTGAGGGGGCCGAGTGGCGGTCCAGGTCCCGCTGTCGCCATACCGCGGCAGCGGCAGGCGCCGTCCCGTCGGCCGCGGCAGGACTACCTGGACGCCTTCGACGAGGACGACGACGTCTTCGCGCCCCGTACCGGTGTCTCGGCGCACGCCTCGGACCCGTACGCCTCCGCCACCGACTGGGACCTCCGCACCGGTGTCGGCGTGCCCTCCGAGGTCGACGACGACGCGCCGCCCACCGGTGTGCCCGCTCAGACCAGGGGCAGCAAGGGGCGGACGTTCACCGGTATCGCGGCCGCCGCCGTCACCACAGTGCTGGCCGTCGTCGTCGCCGGCCAGGTCACGAACGGACGCGAGGACACCGGCGCGGGGGCGCAGTCCGCCACCGACCAGGCGCGGGACGCCCGGGACTCGGGGCCTTCGTCGTCCTCGTCGCCCAGCGTGGCGACGCTGACGTACGCCCAGGCGATGGGAGAGAAGTACCCGCTCAGCGCCACGCTCAAGGGGCCGGGGAAGTTCGATGCGGTTCCGGGGTTCGACAAGGCGCCGGGCACGGGGCAGAAGTACACCTACCGCGTCGACGTGGAGCAGGGGCTCGGGCTCGACGGCGCACTCTTCGCCCAGGCCGTGCAGAAGACACTCAACGACGACCGGAGCTGGGCCCACAACGGCGCCCGCACCTTCGAGCGCATCTACACCGGCAAACCCGACTTCGTGATCACGCTCGCCAGCCCCGGGACGACCGCCAAATGGTGCGCGAAGTCCGGGCTCGACACGACCGAGGACAATGTCTCGTGCGACTCCGCCGCCACCGAGCGCGTGATGATCAATGCATACAGATGGGCCCAGGGGTCGACGACATACGGTGATCAAATTCACGCCTACCGGCAGATGTTGATCAATCACGAGGTGGGTCACCGGCTCGGCTACAGCCATGTCACCTGCAGCAAGAACGGCCAGCTCGCGCCGGTCATGCAGCAGCAGACCAAGTTCCTCGACCATGACGGGATCCGGTGTCTGCCCAACCCCTGGCCCTACCCCGGGAGTTGACGGGCGCCTCATATGTCACGTTGACATGCGCAGAAAGTTCATACATATTTCTGGGCATGTCGACCCCCCACGCCTTCGACCGCGCCGCCATCGAGCTGGCGCTCATCGGCGTGACCGCGCTCTGCGTGGCCGACATCCACTGTCGCTGACGCTCGCCCTGAGGCGTTCGCGTCGCGATCTTTTTCTCCCTCCGTGACCCGGTCACGGTTTTCGACGACCTGACGCCCGGGCAGAGGTCTGTTCACTTTCGTCTCACTCCTCGTCCATCCGTCTCACCATTCGGGCTTGTTTCCGGTTCGCCGGCCCGAACCACTCCGAGAGGTCGTCATTCCGATGCGTCAACCGTCCGTCGCAGCGCGCCGCCTGGCCGCCGCATCCGTAGGCCTGCTTCTGGCAGCGGGCGCCGCCGCCTGCGGACCGAAGGACAACGATGCCAAGAGCTCCGGTGGCGACTCCACGCCGCACAAGGGCGGCACCCTGACGGTGCTGGACGCCACTACGGATCCGACGGAGAACTTCGACCCCGCCCGCCTGTACACCTCCGGCGGCGGCAACGTCCCCTCCCTGGTCTTCCGTACGCTCACCACCCGCAACCGCGAGAACGGCGCGGCCGGTGCCAAGGTCGTCCCCGACCTCGCCACCGACACCGGGCGTCCCAACAAGGACGCGACCGTGTGGACGTACACCCTGAAGAAGGGCCTCAAGTACGAGGACGGCACCGCGATCACGTCCGCCGACATCAAGTACGGCATCGAGCGCTCCTTCGCGCCCGAACTGTCCGGCGGCGCCCCCTACTTGAGGGACTGGCTGGTCGGTGCGGCGGACTACCAGGGGCCGTACAAGGACAAGAAGGGCCTGTCGGCGATCGAGACGCCGGATGCCCAAACCATCGTCTTCCATCTGAACAAGCCCGAGGGCGAGTTCCCGTACCTGGCCACGCAGACGCAGTTCACGCCCGTCCCGAAGAGCAAGGACACGGGTACGAAGTACGCGGAGCACCCGGTCTCGTCCGGCCCGTACAAGGTCGTGAAGAACGAGAACAACGGCGAGCACATCCTCCTCGAGCGCAACCCGTACTGGTCGACGGCGACGGACGCCGAGCGCAAGGCCTACCCGGACAAGGTCGACGTGAAGTCGGGTCTGGACTCCTCCGTGATCAACCAGCGGCTGTCGGCGTCCCAGGGTACGGACGCGACCTCTGTCACGGTGGACACCAACCTCGGCCCGGCCGAACTCGCCAAGGTGACGGGCGACAAGGAGCTCGCCTCGCGTGTCGGCACCGGCCACTTCGGCTACACGAACTACATAGCGTTCAACCCGACCGTCAAGCCGTTCGACAACGTCAAGGTGCGGCAGGCGATCTCGTATGCCATTGACCGCTCGTCCGTGATCAATGCTGCGGGTGGATCCGCGCTCGCCGAGCCCGCCACCACCTACCTGCCGAACCAGAAGTCCTTCGGCTACACGCCGTACGACCTCTTCCCGGCGGGGAAGACGGGGAACCCGGCGAAGGCCAAGGAGCTGCTGGCGCAGGCCGGTTACAAGAACGGGCTCACCGTCACGCTGACGCACTCCAACGCCAAGAACTTCGAGACCAGCCCGGAGATCGCGACCGCCGTCCAGGACGCGCTCAAGCAGGCCGGCATCACGGTCAAGCTGCAGGGGCTGGAGGACAACGACTACCGGGACAAGATCCACAACGTGAAGACCGAGCCCGGGTTCTTCCTCGCCCACTGGGGTGCCGACTGGCCCTCCGGCGGTCCCTTCCTGGCTCCGATCTTCGACGGCCGGCAGATCGTGAAGGACGGCGCCAACTTCAACTCGGGCCTGCTCAATGACAAGTCGGTCAATGCCGAGATTGACGCGATCAACAAGTTGACCGATCTTGACGCTGCCGCCAAGAGGTGGGGTGCCCTGGACAAGAAGATCGGCGAGCAGGCGCTGACCGTGCCGCTGTTCCACCCGGTCTACAAGCGCCTGGTCGGCAAGGACATCAGGAACGTCGTGATCAGCGACTGGACCGGTGTGCTGGACATCTCGCAGGTCGCGGTGAAGTAGCGCCGTGAGCGAGGCACTTGTCGTCACCCAGGTCCCCGAGGTCTCCTCCTCGGGGGCCTCGGGGGCCCGTCAGTTCTGGCGGCGGCTGCGCACGCAGCGCGCCGCCCTCGTCGCCGCGGCCGTCGTCGCGCTGCTGGTCCTGGTCGCGCTCGCCGCGCCCCTCCTCACCGCCATCGAGGGCCAGGACCCCACCACGTACCACCCCTCGCTCGTCGACTCCGCGCGCGGAGGCGTGCCGACCGGCTCCTTGGGGGGCATCAGCGGGGACCACTGGCTGGGTGTCGAGCCGCAGACCGGTCGGGATCTGTTCGCCCGGCTGGTGTACGGGGCGCGGGTCTCGCTGGGGGTCGCACTCGCCGCGACGGTCATCCAGGTCGTCGTGGGTGTGGTGATGGGCATCGCCTCCGCACTCGGCCGTGGATGGGTTGATCAACTGTTGAGCCGGATCACCGACATCTTCGTCGCCATGCCATTGATGATCATGTCGTTGGCCCTGCTCGCGATCGTCCCGGCGAGCTTCCCGCGACCTGTACTGGTCACCCTGGTCATCGGGTTCCTCGCCTGGGGCAACATCGCCAAGATCGTGCGCGCCCAGACGCTCACCCTGAAGGGGCTCGACTACGTCTCCGCCGCGCGGCTCAGCGGCTGGGGCACCTGGCGCATCGCTCGCAGGGAGTTGCTGCCAGGTCTCGCCGCGCCGGTCATCACGTACGCCGCGATCCTCATGCCGGTCAACATCAGCATCGAGGCCGCTCTGTCCTTCCTCGGCGTCGGCGTGAAGCCGCCGACGCCGTCCTGGGGACAGATGCTCACCGCCGCGGACGTCTGGTACCAGGCGGCCCCGCAGTACCTGCTGCTCCCGGCGGGCTCGCTGTTCGTCACCGTCCTCGCGCTGACCGTCCTCGGCGACGGCGTCCGCGTCGCCCTGGACCCACGCGCGGCCTCGCGTCTGAGCGTCGGAACGGGCAGCAGGCGTGAGGCCAAGGCCGACAAGGAGGAAACCGCATGAGCGGCTTCGGAGGCTTCCTCCTGCGTCGCACCATCGGCGCCGTGGTGACCCTGCTGGCCATCTCGGTGATCGTCTACGTCGTCTTCTACGCCACCCCCGGCAACGTCGCCCAGATCACCTGCGGCCCGCGCTGCTCCCCGGAGCAGGTGCACCAGGTGGCGCAGCAACTGAAGCTCGGCGATCCGCTGTACCTGCGCTACTGGCACTTCCTGGAGGGCCTGGTCGTCGGCCAGGACTACTCCACGGGCACCTCGGTGGAGCACTGCTCGGCCCCCTGCCTCGGGCTCTCCTACCAGAGTGACCAGCAGGTCATGGCCATCATCCTCACGAAGCTCCCGGTGAGCCTCTCGCTCGTGCTCGGCGCGATGGTGCTGTGGTTGGTGCTCGGCGTCGGAACCGGTGTGCTCTCCGCCTGGCGACGCGGCCGGTTCACCGAGCGTGTGCTGACCGCCCTCACCCTGGCGGGCTGGGCCACGCCGGTCTTCGTCATCGGGCTGGCCCTGATGATCGTCGTCTGCGGCGAACTGCAGCTGCTGCCCTTCCCGCAGTACGTGAACTTCACCGACGACCCCGAGCAGTGGGCGTGGAACCTGCTCCTGCCCTGGCTCTCGCTCGCCCTCATCGAGGCCGCCGCGTTCGCCCGGCTGACCAGGTCGTCGATGCTGGAGACCCTGGCCGAGGACCACATCCGCACGTTCCGGGCCTACGGCGTCGCCGAGCCGACGATCGTGGGACGGCATGCGCTGCGCGGAGCGCTGGCGCCCGTCATCGCGCTGAACGCCAACAACGTCGGCTCAGCGATCGGCGGAGCCGTGCTCACCGAGACCCTCTTCGGCCTTCCCGGCATCGGCCAGGAACTCGTCCACGCCGTCAATGTGGTCGACCTGCCGGTCGTCGTCGGCATGGTCCTGGTGATCGGCTTCTTCGTGGTCCTCGCCAACGCCGTCGCGGACGTGCTGTACGCGGTGGCCGACCGACGGGTGGTACTGACGTGAGTCTCGTCCAAGTCACGGATCTCTCCGTCGAGTTCGGCGACCTGCGGGCCGTCGACGGCCTCTCCTTCCGCCTGGACCAGGGCGCCGCCCTCGCCCTGGTCGGCGAGTCCGGTTCCGGGAAGTCCACCGTCGCCTCGGCGCTGCTGGGGCTGCACCGCGGCACCGGCACGCGGGTCGGCGGCTCGATCGAGGTCGCCGGCACCGACGTACAGCAGGCGTCGGAGGACGAACTGCGGCGGCTGCGCGGCGCACAGGCTGCGATGGTCTTCCAGGACCCCCTGTCGTCCCTCGACCCGTACTACGCGATCGGCGACCAGATCGCCGAGGTGTACCGCGTGCACACGCGTGTGTCACGACGGGCGGCACGCGCGCGTGCGGTGGAGGTGCTCGACCGGGTGGGAATCGTGGACGCACAACGCCGGTCCCGTTCCCGTCCGCACGAGTTCAGCGGCGGCATGCGCCAGCGCGCGCTCATCGCCATGGCGCTCGCCTGCGAGCCCGAGCTGCTGATCGCCGACGAGCCGACCACCGCGCTCGACGTCACCGTCCAGGCCCAGATCCTCGACCTGCTGCACACCCTGCGTGAGGAGACGGGCATGGGGCTGCTGCTCGTCACGCACGACGTGGGCGTCGCCGCCGAGAGCGTCGACGAGGTCCTCGTCATGCGACACGGGCGCGTGGTCGAGCACGGGCCGGTCACGGACGTACTGGACGCGCCGACGGAGCCCTACACACGGGACCTCCTGGCAGCGGTCCCGCGCGTGGACGCGCGGCGGACGGTACCCGGGGCCGCCCCGCAATCCGCGGCGGGGAGCGGCGGGATCGTCCTGCCGGAGGCTTCGGCGGAGAACGCCCGGGGTGTCTCTTCAGGTGCTTCCGGGGACGTCGTCCTGGAGGCGGCCGGGCTACGGCGTGAATTCGGGCGCGGCAAGCGGGCGTTCACCGCCGTGGACGACGTGTCGCTCACCCTCCGCCGTGGCGAGACCCTCGGAGTCGTCGGCGAGAGCGGCAGCGGAAAGACGACGCTCGGGCGGATGCTGGTCGGGCTGCTGGAACCGACGGCCGGAGAAGTCCGTTACGAAGGGCACGCGCGCGTGGGCGTGAATCCGGCCGTCCAGATGGTGTTCCAGGACCCCGTCTCCTCCCTCAATCTCCGTCGCAGCGTGGGCGAGTCGATCGCCGATCCGCTACGCGCGCGTGGAGAGCGGGACGAGAAGGGCATCAGGCAGCGCGTGACGGAACTGCTGGAGCGCGTGGGGCTCGAAGGGGCCCACTACGACCGCTACCCGCACGAGTTCAGCGGCGGTCAGCGCCAGCGCGTGGGCATCGCCCGGGCACTCGCGGCCGACCCGCGCGTCATCGTCTGCGACGAGCCCGTCTCCGCGCTGGACGTGACCACGCAGGCCCAGGTGGTGGCCCTGCTCGGCGAGCTGCAGCGCGAGCTCGGGCTCGCGCTGGTCTTCGTCGCCCATGACCTCGCCGTCGTACGACAGGTCAGCGACCGGGTCGCGGTGATGCGCCGCGGCCGGATCGTCGAGTCCGGACCCGCCGACGAGGTGTACGACAACCCCCAGGAGCCGTACACCAAACAGCTGCTCGCCGCCGTACCGGCACTCGACCCCCAGGTCGCGGCCCGACGCAGGGCTGTCCGGCGGGAACTGGCCGCGGCCTGACGTAACGTAACTGCTTGATCTCTTAGCGCGATCGAACGCGATCCGCACGGGAAAGTTACGACCGTTCACCCCTTTTGGTGGCGCGATGGACAACCGTCCGTCGCGCCACCGCCTTGTCCGCATACGTTCTTCCCGCTGCGAGCCGCCGGGTCAACGGCGGCTCCCCATACGGGAGATCGGGGGTGCGCTCGTGCGCATCGGACTGCTTACGGAGGGTGGCTATCCGTATGTGAACGGTGACGCCAGGCTCTGGTGCGACCGGCTCGTGCGCGGGCTCGGGCAGCACGAGTTCGATGTCTACGCACTCAGCCGCAGCGAGCGCCAGGAGAGCGAGGGCTGGGTCGCGCTCCCGCCGCAGGTCGGCCGGGTGCGGACGGCGCCGCTGTGGACGGCCGAAGACGACGGGACGAGCTACGGGCGCCTGGCACGGCGGCGGTTCGCCGAGTGCTATGGGGAGTTGGCGGCCGCGCTGTGCGCGGGGACCGCCGGGGATCCTTCCGGCGGTTGGGGGGAGGCCTCGGCCACTGAGGCGGACCGTTTCGGCAGTGCGCTGTACGGGCTCGCCGAACTCGCCCGCGACGAGCGCGGCCTGGTGGGAGCGCTCCGCTCCGAGGCCGCCGTACGAACCCTGGAACGCGCCTGTCGTGCGCCGGGCGCCCGAGCGGCGCGTGAGGCGCGTGTACCGGATCTGCTCGCCGTCACCGCTCACCTGGAACGCGCCCTGCGCCCTCTCTCGCTCGACTGGTACGAGGACGACGACCTCGGCGCGGCGGACCTGTGCCACGCGACGTCCGGCGGGTCCGCGGCCCTGCCCGGGCTGCTCGCCCGCCACTTCCACGGCGTGCCCCTGCTGCTGACCGAGTACGGCGTGCGACTGCGCACGCACTACCTGGCCGCCACGGACGCGTCACCCGCCGTACGGTCCCTGCTCGCCGCCTTCCACGGCAGGCTCGCCGCCGAGATCTACGACCGGGCCACGATCGTCACGCCTGGCAACGCGCATGCCCGCCGCTGGCAGGAACGGTGCGGCGCCGACCGCGCGAAGCTCCGCACGGTCTACCCGGGCATGGACGCCTCCCGCTTCGCCGAGGTCGGCGAGTCCCCCCAGTCCGCGGACCCCGACACGCTGGTCTGGGTCGGCCGCGTCGAACCCGCCAAGGACCTGGTGTCGCTGCTGCACGCCTTCGCGGAGATCCGCAAGGAGGCGCCGAAGGCTCTGCTGCGGATCGTCGGTGCCCCGGACAGCCCCGAAGGCGAGGCCTATCTCGGGCACTGCCGGGCGCTGGCCGCGCAGCTCTTCCCCGACGAGGCGGCAGGGCTGCACGCCGTCGGCGACAACCCGGTGTCCTTCGAGGAGATCGGCGGCCCGGAGCTGCCGACGCTCGCCGACGTGTACGCCGCCGGCGCCGTGACCGTGCTGTCCAGTGTCGTCGAGGGCTTCCCGATCAGCCTCGTCGAGGCGATGTTCTGCGGCCGCGCGACCGTCTCCACGGACGTCGGCGCGGTCGTGGAGGTCATCGGGGGCACGGGGCTCGTCGTACCGCCGCGCAACCCGCGGGCGCTCGCCGAGGCCTGCCTGGCGCTGCTGCGTGACCCCGAGCGCCGGGAGCGCCTGGGCGCCGCGGCACGCGCGCGTGCGCTCGAACTGTTCACCGTCGAGCAGAACACCACGGCATTTCACGGCATTTACCTGGAGATCGTCTCGCGCACCCCGGTGCGCCGCGTCGTCCTCGACGACACGGGAGAGCCCCTGCCGTTCGCCGTCCCCGCCGAGGCGCACCTGCCCGGCCGCTGGACCCACCCGGACGCGCGCGTGGTGGCCCGCGGCGGCCCCGGCTGGGCAACGGGCACCCCGGTACGCGCGACCTCACCGCGGCCCGCACCCCCGATGCCGGCCACCGAGGGGGCACGATGAGCGACTTGGGAGCACTGGACCGCCCTGGCACCCCGGACAGCCCCGGAGCCTGGGACGAACGGTCACAGGGATGGCTCGCGGGGGAGCCCGCCGGCTCGGACGCCGCCGGAGGGGAGACGGCACATGGTGGGCGCGGGGGCGATGACGCCCTGGCATGTCCACGTGCCGGCGCCGAAGCCTCGCCACGCATGCGTGGCGAGACCGAATTACCGGCCCGCGTGAGCGTTGATGCCGAAGCCCTGGCGCCTACGCGTGCGGATACCGAAGCCCCGGCGTCGGCGCAGGCAGACGCCGACTCCACGGCCGCCCCCCGTCAACCGGTTGCTCCCCGGCGCGCCGCCGCCGACCCCGTGAAGGCACTGATGCACCGTCACCGCGACTTGTGCGAACGGGCGGTGGACCCCTTGGAGATCGCTGCAGGTCTGGAGGCGCACGGCGTCACCGACCGGACCGCCGCACGCTTCCGGCACCGGGACGTCTTCTCCCTGGCTGAGGAGATGTACGCGCGCGTACCCCGCGACGGCGGCTCCCCTGCCGGCCCGGCAGCACTCAACGAGCCCCGGGCACGCGTCGACTGGGCCCTGCTCACCCTCCTGCCCGGAGCACTGTGCGCGGCGACCGTCACCGCCCTGCACCTCACCCATGGACAGGCCCGCGCGATCGCGGCCGCCGTCGGAGTCCTCGCCGTCGCTCTCGCCGTGCGCGCGGCGCTCATCCGCGGCCCCCTCGGCGCGACGGACCGCAGACCCCCGGGACCCCTCCCGCACGCGCCCGGCAGCCGGGTGAGCACGTACTGGCTCCTCGGGTACGCCCTCCTCGGCGACGGCCTCCTGCGCGCGGTCCTCGCCGGAGGCCCCGACGAACCCTGGCCCCTCGCCACGGCCCCCGTCCTGGCCCTCATGCTGGCTTGCGCACCCGCGGCCTGGAGCGCCCACCTCTTCGCCGTACGCGCCCGCCGCAGACTGATCGCCAGCCGTGCCCTGGAGGAGTACGCAGCCTCCGTACGACCGCTCCTCATCGCCATGTTCGCCCTGTTCCTGTGCGCGCTGACGGCCCTGCTCGCCGTGTGCGGTGCGGTCCTGGGTGAGCCCGCGGCCTACGCCCAGACCGTCACCCTGGGCGCCCTGCTGCTCCTCGCCCGCCTCCTCACCACGCACGGATTCACTCACGCCCCCGCGCTCGTCCTCACCTCCACGGCCGCGGCCGAGGTCACCGCCACGGCCACCGCCTTCGCGGGCCGCTTTCCGGGGGGCGGCTTCCTCGCCACCCCCGTGGAGACCCTCGTCGACTACTGGGGCCCCGGCAGCGTCCCGGCTCTCGCCTGCGGGGCAGCCGCGCTGACCCTGCTGATCCACGCGACCCGCACCCTCACCCGGGCCTCGGCCCATGCGCCCGCGGACCGGCCGTGCTGACGCGGCAGCCGCCCCCGGCGCACCCTCACGAGTCGCACGCACGCCGACGCGCTTCCGCCCACTCCCTGCCACAGGCGCCCGGCCCCGCCGCCCGAGGCAAGCGCACCACCCCCTCCGAAGGAGAACCCCAGATGATCACCTCCCGATCCGACATCTCGGCCCCGGGAGCCGCCCGATGAGAGTCCTGCTGATCGGAGCCAACGGCTACCTCGGCCGCTTCGTCGCCGACCGTCTGCTCGCCGACCCGGCCGTCCAGCTCACCGCGCTCGGCCGTGGCGACGACGCCGACGTCCGCTTCGACCTCGCGTCCGGCAGTCCCGGAGCCCTCACCCGCTTCCTCGACGCGGTCCACCCCGGCGTCGTCATCAACTGCGCCGGCGCCACCCGGGGCGGCGCTCGCGACCTCACCCGCCACAACACCGTCGCCGTCGCCACCGTCTGCGAGGCCCTGCGCCGCAGCGGCTGCGGCGCCCGCCTGGTGCAGATCGGCTGCGGCGCCGAGTACGGCCCGAGCCAGCCGGGTTCATCGACGGCGGAGGACGCCGTCCCGCGCCCCGGCGGCCCGTACGGCGTGAGCAAGCTCGCCGCCACCGAACTGGTCCTGGGCTCGGGCCTGGACGCCGTCGTCCTAAGGGTCTTCTCGCCGGCCGGCCCCGGCACCCCCGCCGGCTCGCCGCTCGGCCGCCTCGCCGAGGCCATGCGCCGCGCCATGCAGTCCGGCGACGGTGAACTCAAGCTCGGCGGCCTCGGCGTCCAGCGCGACTTCATCGACGTACGCGACGTTGCGCGCGCCGTGCACGCCGCCTCGCTCTCCGCCGCGCAGGGCGTCATCAACATCGGCTCGGGCCGCGCCGTCCGGCTGCGCGACGCCGCCGCCATGCTCGCCCGCGTGGCCGGATACGGCGGCGCGCTCCACGAACTCGACGGCCCGCCCGTCCCGCTGCGGGCCACCATCGGCCATCCCCGCAGCGAGTCCGACCACGCGGCTCCGGTCGCGTACCCGTACCCCGACGGCTGCGGCAGCTGGCAGCAGGCCGACGTGCGCACCGCACGCGACCGGCTCGGCTGGCGCCCCCGCATCAACCTCGAAGAGTCCCTCGCCGACATCTGGATGGAGGCGGCATGCCGTATCTGACCAGCACCAGAGCGGGCACCGCGAGCACCGACGTCCGCACCGGCTTCGGCATCCCCGGCTACGCACACCCCCTCGTCGCACCCACCGAGTGGGGCGAACTCACCCGCCCCGGAACGCCCTTGCACTGGGTCGTCCTCAACGTGGCCGACGGCCCCGGCTCCCGCCCCGACCCGCACTGCCTGGAGGCCGCAGGCCGCCTGCGCAACGCGGGCGTGAGGGTCCTCGGCCACCTCGACACCGCCTACGGGGCCCGCACCTTCGGCGAGGTGATCTCCGACGCGCACCGCTACACCGACTGGTACCAGGTCGACGGCTTCCTGCTGGACCGCTGCCCGACCGAACGCGTCTCGCTCCCCGAGGTCCGCCGCACCGTCACGACGCTCCGCGGGATCCGTGACGATGCCCACATCGTCCTCGGCCACGGCACTCACCCGCACCCCGGCTACGCCGAGAGCGCCGACCAGCTGGTCACCTTCTCCGGATCCTGGAGCGACTACCGCTGGTCGCAGGTGGCCGAGTGGACCGCGGACCACCCGCCCGAGCGCTTCTGCCACTTCGTCCACGGGGTGCCGCGCCCCCACCTGGAGGAAGCACTGCGCATCGCCCGCTGGCAGGGCGCCGCGACCATCTACTTCACCGACCGCACCGACCGGAGCGGCCGCACCGACCCCTGGGAGACCATGCCCGGCTACTGGGACGAAATCGTCTCGCGGATCGGAACGGGTGTCTCGGAATGAAGAAGGGCGTGGCAGTGTTACGGGGAGAACAACTGTAGTGATTGACCGACCAACGGAGTCCCCGTGTCGCTGCCACCCCTGGTCGAGCCAGCCTCTGAGCTCACCGTAGACGAGGTCCGCAGGTACTCCCGCCACCTGATCATCCCCGACGTCGGGATGGACGGGCAGAAGCGGCTGAAGAACGCCAAAGTGCTCTGTGTGGGCGCCGGCGGCCTGGGCTCGCCGGCGCTGATGTACCTGGCCGCGGCGGGCGTCGGCGCGCTCGGCATCGTGGAGTTCGACGAGGTCGACGAGTCGAACCTGCAGCGCCAGATCATCCACAGCCAGGCTGACATCGGCCGCTCCAAGGCCGAGTCCGCGCGCGACTCCGTCCTCGGCATCAACCCGTACGTGAACGTGATCCTTCACGAGGAGCGGCTCGAGGCCGACAACGTGATGGACATCTTCAGCCAGTACGACCTGATCGTCGACGGCACGGACAACTTCGCGACCCGCTACCTGGTCAACGACGCCTGTGTGCTGCTCAACAAGCCGTACGTGTGGGGTTCGATCTACCGCTTCGACGGCCAGGCCTCCGTCTTCTGGTCCGAGCACGGCCCCTGCTACCGCTGCCTGTACCCGGAGCCCCCGCCGCCGGGCATGGTCCCCTCCTGCGCCGAGGGCGGCGTCCTGGGCGTGCTGTGCGCGTCCATCGGCTCCATCCAGGTCACGGAGGCCATCAAGGTCCTCACCGGCACCGGTGAGCCCCTCGTCGGCCGCCTCATGATCTACGACGCCCTGGAGATGCAGTACCGCCAGGTCAAGGTCCGCAAGGACCCGAACTGCGCGGTCTGCGGCGAGAACCCCACCGTCACCGAACTCATCGACTACGAGGCCTTCTGCGGCGTCGTCTCCGAGGAGGCCCAGGAGGCGGCCGCCGGCTCGACGATCACTCCGAAGCAGCTCAAGGAGTGGATCGACGACGGCGAGAACATCGAGATCATCGACGTCCGTGAGATCAACGAGTACGAGATCGTCTCGATCCCCGGCGCCAAGCTGATCCCGAAGAACGAGTTCTTCATGGGCGCCGCCCTGGAGACCCTCCCGCAGGACAAGAAGATCGTCCTGCACTGCAAGACGGGTGTCCGCAGTGCGGAAGTCCTCGCGGTCCTGAAGTCCGCGGGCTTCTCCGACGCCGTACACGTCGGCGGCGGCGTGATCGGCTGGGTCAACCAGATCGAGCCGCACAAGCCGGTCTACTAGGCGCACGCCTTCCCGGGAGGGGCTCGGCACCACGGGTGCCGGGCCCCTTTCCGCTGCCCGGGCTACGAGGCGCAGACCTTTCCGTCCTTCGGCACCGTCCCGTTCAGCAGATACGCGTTCACCGTCGAGTCCACGCAGTCGCTCCCGTTCCCGTACGCGCCATGTCCCTCGCCCTTCCAGGTGAGCTCCACACCGACGCCCTTGCCCAGTTCGTCGGCCATCTTCCGGGCACCCTCGTAGGGCGTCGCCGGGTCGCCGGTGTTGCCGACCACGAGGATCGGGGCCGCGCCGGGCGCACTGGCCGGCGGGGTGTCCCACTGGCCGGCCACCGGCCAGTCGTGGCACCAGCCGGCGGTGTCCCAGCCCATGAAGTCGCCGAAAACGGGTGAGATCTTCTCGAACTGCGCAAGCCGCTTCTTCGTTTCGGCGGATGTCGGGCGCAGCTTGCTGTCCAGGCACGATATGACCCGTTGTGAGTGGGTCGTCGTCTCGTAGTGCCCCGAAGCGTCGCGGCCGTTGTAGCCGTCGGCCAGCGACAGCAGTTCCGAGCCGTCTCCGTTCTCGGCGGCGTTCAGAGCGCTGGTGAGACTGGGCCAGCTCTGCCTGGAGTAGAGGGGGTAGGTCAGTCCGGTCAGCGCGAGCGTCTGGGTGAGCTTGCGGCCGCTTGACGTCGGCAGCGGGCGGCTGTCGATCCGCTTCAGCAGGGCCGCGATCTTCTGTGATCCCTGCGCCGGGTCCTGTCCCGTCGACTTGAGGTAGTCGTCCAGCGCCCGCTGAAAGCCCCTGGCCTGGTTCTCGGCGTGCCCCACCATGTCGGCGCTCGGGTCGACCACGGCGTCCAGGACGAGTCGCGCGACCCTCTTCGGGAACAAGTGGGCGTAGACTCCGCCGAGTTCGGTGCCGTACGAGATGCCGAAGTAGTGCATCTTGGAGTCGCCCAGCACCTGGCGCATCAGGTCCATGTCGCGGGCGGTGTCGGTCGTCGAGGCGTGCGACATCAGCTTTCCGGCTGCCTTTGCGCAGCCCTTGCCGAAGTCGACGGCGTCCTGGAGGTACGCCTTCTCCTCGGCCGGGGTGTCCGGCGTGGTGTCCACCGATTCCGCGGCCTGGATCTCCTTGTCGCTGCGGCAGCGGATTCCCCCGCTCGATCCGACGCCGCGCGGGTCCCAGCTCACCAGGTCGTACTGTTCACGGAGTTTGGCGAAGGTGGGGCCGAAGGACGGCAGATAGGAGACTCCCGGGGCGCCGGGGCCACCGAAGTTGAACAGCAGCGAGCCGATGCGCTTGCCCCCGCGGGCCTCGGCGCGGATCAGTGCGAGGCCCATCGTCTCGCCTTGCGGCTTCGACCAGTCCAGCGGCACCTTGAGCGTCGCGCACTGCCAGTCGTTGCCCGGCGCCGGGGAGTCGTCGGTGGCCTTGCAGCGGCCCCAGGCGAGCTTTTGCGCGGTCAGCGAGGAGGGCAGCGCGACCGTAGTGCCGGAGGTGCCGGACGACGGCGAGGCGGCCGCGCTCGTCCTCCCGCCGCCCTTGCCGTCGTCGGACGACGAACCACTGCTGCAACCCCCCACCAGGAGCGCTGCGGCGGCCCACAGAGCCGTCCACCTTACGAATCGCGCCATGTGCGTCCCCCTCACGGGCCGTCCGCATCGAGCAGCAGACGGCTGTCAGGCCATCGTAGGCGGATCAAGGCAGACCTGCCGGAGCCTGTGGATAACCTTCTGACCTGCTGCTTCACCACGAACCCGCGTCGGGTCTCAGGAGCAGACGGTTCCGGCTGCCGGCACCTTTCCGTCCAGCAGATAGCCGTTCACGGCGGCCTGCACGCACTTGTTCTTGCTGTCGTAGGAGCCGTGCCCCTGTCCCTTGTACGTCAGCTCCACGCCGACGCCCTTGCCCAGCGAGTCCACCATCTTCTTCGCACCCTCGTACGGCGTGGCGGGGTCGCCGGTGTTGCCCACGACGAGGATCGGCGCGGCCCCGGGAGCGCTCACGTCCGGATGGTCGGCGGCACCCGCGACGGGCCAGTCGGTGCAGCTGAGCATGGACCAGGCCAGGAAGTCACCGAACAGCGGTGAGGCGGCCCGGAACTCGGGCAGTTTCTGCTCCACGTAGGCCGTGCTGTAACGGGGCTTTTCGTCGGCGCAGTTGATGGCGATGTTGGCGGGGGTGATGTTGCTGTACTCGCCGTTCTCGCTGCGCCCGTTCAGCGAGTCGGACAGCGCCATGAGGACCTTGCCGTCGCCGTTGTACGCCTGTTGCAGGCCTTCGGTGAGGTACTGCCAGTAGTCCTTGGAGTACAGGGCCTGCGCGATGCCGTTGGTGGCGGCGCTCTGGGTCAGCCGGCGGGGGAGGATGCCGGAGATCGGCTTCGCGTCGAGGTCCTGGAGCAGCTTGGCGATACGGTCCTTCACATCCTGCGGGGTGTCGCCGATCGGGCAGGCGCCGGCCTTCGCCGTGCAGTCCGCTGCGAAGTTGTCGAGCGCGAGCTGGAAGCCCTTGGCCTGCCCGAGAGAGCTCTGCTCGGCGTTCTGCGTCGGGTCGACCACCGCGTCGAGGACGGCGCGGCCCACCTTCTTCGGGAACAAGTGGGCGTAGACACCGCCGAGTTCCGTGCCGTACGAGATGCCGAAGTAGTACAGCTTGTCGTCGCCGAGGACCTGTCGCATGAGGTCCATGTCACGGGCCGCATCGGTGGTGCGCACATGCGGCAGCACCTTCTTGGAGTTCTTCTCGCAGGCCGCGTTGAACTTCTTGGTGTTGTCCAGGTATGCGGTGCGTTCGCTGGCGTCATCGGGGGTCGCGTCCTGCTGGAAGTACGCGTCGAGCTGCTGGTCGTTCTCGCATTTCACGGGGGCGCTGCTGCCCACGCCGCGCGGGTCGAAGCTGACCAGGTCGTAGCGGGTGCGCAGTTTCGCGTAGTCCTGGCCGAAGGCAGGCAGTGTGGTGACGCCCGAGCCGCCGGGCCCGCCGAAGTTGAAGACGAGCGAGCCGATGCGCTTGCTGCTGTCGCCGCTGGTCTTCGCCCGGATCAGCGCGATGCCGATCGTGTCCCCCTTGGGCTTCGCCCAGTCGAGGGGCGCCCTCATGGTGGCGCACTGCCACTGGCCGCCGTTCGGCAGAGGTGACGGGGCGTTGCCGCCGCCTTCCGCCGCGGACGGGGCCGGACAGTCCTTCCAGTCCAGCTTCTGGGCCGACAGGTTCCCGTCCTTGGCGTCCTTGGAGCTGTCACTGCAGCCCGCCAGCACGGAGGACAGCAGCAGGAGGGTGGCGGTCAGGGCGGCCGCGCGCGGGCGGAAAGGGTTCGGCATGCTCCCATCCTGTCGTCACGCGCGCGTGGGCGCTCGGGCACGGGCCGTACGAGGTAGGCCGGCTACGGTCTTCGTACTACAGTGCGCCCTTGCGTGACAGCTGGTTGAAGGCCAGCCAGCCCGGCAGTACCGGCAGCCACAGTGTCAGCAGCCGGAACAGCAGCACGGCGGGGGCCGCCACCTCCTTGGGGAGGCCCACGGCGATCAGTCCGACCGTCAGGGTCGCCTCCACGGCGCCCACGCCGCCCGGCGTCGGGGCCGCGGAACCGAGCGCGTTGCCGGCGAGGAAGACCACGGCGACGCTGGCGATGCTGAGCGAGGTCCCTGCCTGGCCGAAGGCGCGGATCGAGGCGTCCAGGCACATCACGAAGCAGGCGGTCAGCAGCAGCATGCCGCCGATGCCGGTGACGAGCTTCTGCGGCCGCTGCAGCACGTCCAGCATGCGCGGCACGACACCGGCGAAAAGCGACCGCACGCGCGTGGCGACGAATTTCCGCATGAACGGCACCGAGGTGACGACGAGGACGAGCACGGCCACCGTCAGCAGACCCGCGATGACGGTCCGGGACGGCGACAGGGACGGCGTCTTCTCGGTGCCGGTCAGATAGCCGAACGACAGCAGCATCAGGATGTGGCAGCCGAGCCCGAACAGCTGCGAGGCGCCGACGCTCGCCACCGCGAGCCCCGGGCGCACCCCCGCGCGCTGCAGGAAGCGCGTGTTGAGGGCGACGCCGCCCACCGCGGCCGGCGCGACGATCTTGACGAACGACCCGGCGACCTGCGCCGCCACGGCCCGCAGGAACGGCACCCGCTCCGGCACGAACCCGAGGAGGGCCATGGCAGCCGCGACGTAGCTCAGCGCCGAGAACAGCACGGCCGCGACGACCCAGCCCCACTGCGCGTTGGCGACCAGAGGACCGAACTCGATGTGGGTGAGCTGCGTCAGCAGGAAGTACGCGCCGATGGCACCGGCGATGAAACTGATCAGCGTCCGCGGCCGTACCCGCTCGAGCCGGGCCGGCTCGACCGGCGCCTGCGGCCTGATCAACAACACCTGGTGCCGGATCTGCGTGAGCAGGTCCTCCTCGCGCGCCTCGTCGATGGCCTCGTCGATGGCCCGCTTCTCGGCCCGCTGCTCAGCGCGTACGGCCTTCTTGTCGGGCTTTTCGAGTACGGGTCCGATCTCGTCCGGGGCCTCCTCCAGGCGGTCCTGTTTGGCCTGCCGGGACGCCTCCAGGACCGCCTCGCGCTCGCGATGGGCCCGTTCCCGGGCCAGCTTGCGCAGGGTCGCGCGGGAGGTGCGGCTGAGCGCGATGGGCTGCAGCATCGGCAGACAGTCGGCCACGTCGTCCGGGCCGAGCACGCCCACCGCCGACGCCACCGCACGCTCGGCGCCCACCCGCAGCCCGAGCGTCACCAGGAGCTGCGAGATGTCCATGCGCAGCAGCAGATCGCCGGCCGCGATCTCGCCGACCCGCAGGTCGGTGAGGATGACCGTGCCGGAACGATCCACCAGAATCGCATCGCCCACCAGCCTGCGGTGTGCGATGCGCCGGGACTGCAGTGCGCGAACCTGGTGCCAGGTGTCGTGCAGCAGCTCGTCGGTGATCTCCTCGTCCGCGAGGGTGTCGAGGGAGCGGCCGCCGGTGTGCTCGTAGACGAGCATCACCGCGTCGGGACCGAGCTCGGAGGTCGCGATCAGCTTGGGCGCGTTCGCGCCGGCCGCGATCGCCGCGTAGGCGAGCAGGGCCTCCTGCTCCAGTGCCTGGCGCAGCGACTGGAGGCTGCTGCGGGTGGCAAAGCCGCGCAGCGTCAGATTGCGCCACACGCGGTAGAAGAAGCCCTGCGCCTGCTGCTCCCGGTCGACGACCGTCACGTCCAGGGGCGGGCCGTCCTCCAGTGTGACGAAGTAGCGTCGTCCGCGGTCGCCGGTCTCCGGGGTCTCCGGCAGTTCCTCGCGCGACGCGGTCACCGGGCGGAATCCGACGTGCCGCAGGCCCGCCATCAGCGTCCGCCCGGTGGGGCGGACGTTGGGCGAGCCGACCGCGTACAGCGTCCCGTAGGCCACGGTCCAGCCGATCAGCACCGTCAGGATGATCGAGAACGGTGTCGTGTAGCCGGAGACGAGCATGGAGAACGCGTCGAGGAGCAGCACTGTCCACAGCACCGCGCGCCAGCGCGGCCGCCGCGACATGCCGACGGCCGTCATGTACGCGATGACCGGCGCGAGATAGCCGTGGACCGGGTCGGTCAGGGCGTGGATGTCGCCGGGGGAGGGCTGGGTGAGCGCCTCCTGGATGGAGCCGGGGGCGGCCTTGGCCACCCACAGGTCTGTGGCGAGAGTCACTCCGTGCGCGAGAACCGCCGCGAGGACGCCGTCGGCGATGCGCAGCCCGTCGCGCTTGATCAGCCGCTCGATCGCGAACGCGACCGGCACCAGCAGGATCGCGATGCTGGAGGCCAGGCCGGCGATCTTGATGAGCAGATCGGGCGCCTGCCCGGTGCCCTTGTTGATGTCCTGTTCGAGGCCCGAGGTGGTGCCGTGGGCGAACGCGGCGATCGCGAGCAGCAGGATGATCCCGAGCACGCCCACCAGGAGGCGCATCAGATCCGACGGACGGTGCACGCGCGCGGGGAGCAGCGGTTCGTCGCCCTCGACCTCGTCGTTGTGGACCTCGTCCAGGCAGTCGTCCTCGCCCGTGTCGACGTTCTTCGAAGCGGTGTCCCTGCCGTCGGTGACCGAGCCCGAGCCGGTGCCGGGGCGCGACGAAGCGTCAGAGGTGCTCTCGGCGTCCTCTGGGTGCGCACCCTGCTGCTTCATCGTCTCTTCTTGGTCTCGTATCACCAGTCACCGCCCGCATGATGGTGGCATGCTCCACCGACACACGGGGGCATCAGGGTGCAAGAGCGGGGCCGCACAGTCTGCCGGAAGCACCGCCCGGGGGCGAGGGACACACGTCGTTGCGAGCGCGTCACGCTGTCGGTGGCATGCGGCAGGATGGGCCGGATGAGCGAGGAGAGCCTTCCGCGGGACGCCGACCCGGGGCACGCGGACGCGCTGCCGGAGTACGCCGAGCGCGTACTCGAGGTCGCCGAACTGATCCCGCCCGGGCGTGTCATGACGTACGGGGACGTCTCCGAATGGCTGGAGCAGGGCGGGCCCCGTCAGGTCGGCCGGGTGATGGCCCTCTACGGGGGAGCCGTCCCGTGGTGGCGCGTCGTGCGCGCGGACGGCGCCCTGCTCCCGGGGCACGAACTGCGTGCTCTCGATCACTACCGCGCCGAGGGCACCCCCCTGAAAGAGGCGAGCAGGAGCGCCGAGGGGCACCTGCCGCGCCTCGACATGAGGCAGGCGCGATGGGACGGCGGCGAACGCGCAGACGGTCACACTTGAAAGCTTCCGCCATGGCACGGGCCAGTGTGTGACCCGTGATCCGTACGGGGGACGCGGGGCACGTTTGTGGCATGACGTACGTTCGTGAGGCGAGGGGCCTGCGGGGTGCGAGTGCCGCGAGGGAAGAAGAGGAAGCCCTGCTTCCGCAACCTGCGTCGGCGTAGCGTCGGCTGCACGCGCCCCCCTCACCTCCCGACCACCGCCGTGCACGCGCGGTGGCCCGACGACCAGTACGACCACCAGGACCGGCGAACCACGTGAGCTCCTCTTCCTCCACCAGGCGCCTGTCGCACCCCCAGGTGCGACAGGGGGGCCGTGGCGCCTACCGACTGCTGCGTACCCCGCCGATCCGACAGGATCCCCCTCGTCTTGACGCGCCACAGCGCTCCGTGGTTGACCACAGGGGCGGCCCGCTGCTCGTCCTCGCAGGTCCGGGCACCGGCAAGACCACCACGCTCGTCGAGTCCGTGGCGGCGCGGATCGCCCGTGGCGGGGACCCCGAGCGCATCCTGGTGCTGACGTTCAGCCGCAAGGCAGCCGTCGAACTGCGCGACCGCATGGCACTGCGCATAGGGGCGGCACGCGCCCCCCAGGCGACCACCTTCCACTCGTTCTGCTACGCCCTGGTCCGCGCCCACCAGGACAGCGACCTGTTCGTGGAGCCCCTGCGGCTGCTGTCCGGCCCCGAGCAGGACGTGACCGTCCGTGAACTGCTGGCGGGCCAGGCCGAACTGGAGCGGCTCGGCCTCGCGCATGTGCGCTGGCCCGACGAACTGCGGGCCTGCCTGACCACCCGGGGCTTCGCCGACGAGGTCCGTGCGGTCCTCGCCCGAAGCCGCGAACTGGGCCTGGGACCCGGCGCCCTGGACGCCTTCGCCCGCCGCATCGGCCGCCCGGACTGGCGTGCCGCGGCCACCTTCCTCGCCGAGTACCTCGACGTGCTCGACCTGCAGGGCGTGCTCGACTACGCGGAACTGGTCCACCGCGCGGTCCTCCTCGCCCGTCGCCCCGAGGCCGCCGAGCGGCTCGCCGCGCGCTACGACGCCGTCTTCGTGGACGAGTACCAGGACACCGACGCCGCCCAGGTACGGCTGCTGCACGCCCTCGCGGGCGGCGGCCGCACCCTCGTCGCCTTCGGTGACCCCGACCAGTCGATCTACGCGTTCCGCGGTGCGGACGTGGGCGGCATCCTCGAGTTCCCGGGCGCCTTCCCGCGCGCGGACGGCCGCCCCGCGCCCGTCGAGGTCCTGCGCACGTCGCGCCGCTCCGGTGCCGCCCTGCTCACAGCGACCCGGCTGCTCACCCAGCGCATGCCGCTCACCCGGCTCCCGGCGGAGAAGGTACGCGCGCATCGCGACCTGGCCCCGGTGCGGGACGGCGGCCGCGTCGAGGTGTACACGTACCCGACGCCCGGCACCGAGCTGGACAACATCGCCGACATCCTGCGCCGGGCACACCTGGAGGACGGCGTCCCCTGGCGTGAGATGGCCGTACTGGTGCGGGCCGGATCGCGCACCATTCCCACGGTCCGCCGGGCGCTCACCGCGGCGGGCGTGCCCCTGGACATCGACGGTGACGACCTGCCGCTGCGGCACGAACCGGCCGTGGCGCCGCTGCTGACGGCACTGCGGGCGGTGGCCGAGGCGGAGGCGGCGGGGACCGAGGTGCCGGACGCCGCAGGTGCCGAGCCCGCCTCCGAAGGCGTCCTGCCGGAGGAGGACGGTCCTGCAGAGGCCGTCTCTCCAGGGCTCGTCCCCGAGGAGTCCGAGACCGGCGCGTGCTGGCTCGGCACAGAAACCGCCCTGACCCTGCTGGCCTCCCCCCTCGCCGGCATGGACGCCGCCGACCTGCGCCGCCTCGGGCGTGCCCTGCGCGACGAGGAGCGGGCCGCGGGAAACCCGTTGCCGCCGCCCTCGGACGAGCTGCTCGCGCGGGCGCTGGCCGAACCGGAGCGCCTCGTCGCGCACGACCCCGCGTACGCGCGTGGCGCCCAGCGGCTCGGCGCACTGCTGCGCACCGCCCGTGAGCGTCTCGCCAGCGGCGGCACGGTCGAAGAGGCCCTGTGGGACCTGTGGGACGGCACACCGTGGCCGACCCGGCTGGAGCGGTCCGCGCGGCGCGGCGGCGCCGCCGGCCGCAACGCCGACCGCGACCTGGACGCCGTGTGCGCACTGTTCGCGACCGCCGCGCGCGCGGAGGAGCGCACCGGCGGCCGGGGCGCCCTCAACTTCCTGGAGGAGGTCGAGGCCGAGGACATCGCCGCCGACACACTCACGCGGCGTGCCGTCCGCCCCGATGCCGTCCGCCTGATGACCGCGCACCGCGCCAAGGGCCTGGAGTGGCGCCTGGTCGTCGTCGCGGGCGTGCAGGAGGGACTGTGGCCGGACCTGCGCCGCCGGGGCTCCCTCCTGGAGGCCGACCGCATCGGCCGTGACGGACTCGCCGAACCGCTCACCCCGGGCGCGCTGCTCGCGGAGGAACGCCGCCTGTTCTACGTGGCCGCCACGCGTGCGCGTGAACGTCTCGTCGTCACCGCCGTGAAGGCCCCCGCGGACGACGGTGACCAGCCCTCCCGCTTCCTCACCGAACTCGGCGTCGAACCCAGGGACGTCACGGGCCGCCCGCGCCGCCCGCTGTCCGTCGCGGCGCTCGTCGCCGAACTGCGCGCCACCACCGTCGACCCACGCGTCTCGGACACCCTCAGAGAGGCCGCCGCCCACCGCCTGGCCCGGCTCGCCGCGCTCGCCGACGAGGACGGCCGCCCACTCGTCCCGTCCGCCCATCCCTACCGCTGGTGGGGCATGTACGAACCGACCGAGAGCAAGGTGCCGCTGCGCAACCGCGACCAGCCCGTCGTGCTCTCGGGCAGCGCCCTCGACCAGCTCGCCAACACCTGCGCCCTGCAGTGGTTCCTGGGCCGCGAGGTGAAGGCCGACGCGCCCGCGACGGCCGCCCAGGGCTTCGGCAACGTGGTGCACGTCCTCGCCGACGAGGTCGCCTCCGGACACACCCCCGCCGACCTCGCCGTCCTCATGGAGCGCCTCGACTCCGTGTGGAACGCGCTCGCCTTCGACGCGCCCTGGAAGTCGGCGCAGGAGAAGGAGAACGCGCGCGTGGCGCTCGAACGCTTCCTGAAGTGGCACGTCGACACCGGCGGCGCCCGCGCCGGCCGGACCCCGGTGGCCAGTGAGCACGGCTTCGACGTCACCCTCGAAGCGGGCGACTACGAGGTCCGCATCCGCGGCTCCATGGACCGCGTCGAGGCCGACGGTGAGGGCCGCGCCTACGTCGTCGACTTCAAGACCGGCAAACAGGCGCCCACCGCCCGCGAGGTGGCGCGCCACCCCCAGCTCGCCGTCTACCAGCTCGCCGTCCGCGAAGGCGCCGTCGACGAGGCCTTCGACGGCGCGCGTCCCGAACCCGGCGGCGCCGAACTGGTCCAGCTGCGCCAGGGCGCCGCCCTGCGCGACGGCGGCGAGACCCTGCCCAAGGTGCAGGCCCAGGACCCCGTCGAAGGCGCGGCGGGGGAGTGGGTCGGCGAACTGCTGGCCAACGCCGCCGGAAAGGTCCTCGACGAACGGTTCACACCCAGCGCCGGCCAGCACTGTTCACACTGCGCCTTCCAGGCGTCCTGCAGTGCGAGACCCGAAGGGCGCCACGTGGTCGAGTGACGCGGGTGATCTTCCGGGCCCTCTGTGATCGACCCCACCACGCGTGCTGACCTGCGCTCCTCCCCGCCCGAGGGTCGATTCCGGCCTCCACTGTCAGTGGCCGCCGCTAGCCTTCCTGACGTGCCGCCCCGTATCACCGATCCCGATCAGCTCAAGGAGCTCCTGGGGATTCCGTTCACCCCGGAGCAGACGGCCTGCATCATCGCGCCGCCTGCCCCGCAGGTGATCGTGGCCGGAGCCGGATCGGGCAAGACGACGGTGATGGCGGCCCGCGTGGTGTGGCTGGTCGGCACCGGCCAGGTCGCCCCCGAGCAGGTCCTCGGCCTCACCTTCACCAACAAGGCGGCCGGCGAACTCGCCGAGCGCGTCCGCAAGGCACTCGTCAAGGCAGGCGTCACCGACCCGGACGTCATCGACCCGGACAATCCGCCGGGCGAGCCCGTGATCTCGACGTACCACGCCTTCGCGGGCCGCCTCCTGACCGACCACGGCCTGCGCATCGGCCTCGAACCGACCGCCCGTCTGCTCGCCGACGCCACCCGCTACCAGCTCGCCGCGCGCGTGCTGCGTGAGGCCCCGGGCCCCTACCCGGCCCTCACCCGCTCCTTCGCGGACCTCGTCAGCGACCTGCTCGCCCTCGACGCCGAACTCGCCGAGCACCTCGTACGGCCCGAGGAACTGCGCGCGTACGACACCGGGCTGCTGCGCACCCTGGAGGGCGCCAAACTCACCAACGCCGACCTGCGCAAGGTCCCCGAAGCGGCCGCCGCCCGCCGTGAACTCGCCGACCTGGTGGTCCGCTACCGCGCCGCCAAACGCGAGCGCGACCTCCTCGACTTCGGCGACCAGATCGCCCTGTCCGCACAGCTCGCCCGCATCCCCGAGGTGGGCCGCATCTTGCGCGACGAGTTCCGTGTGGTCCTCCTCGACGAGTACCAGGACACCTCGGTCGCCCAACGCATCCTCCTGGCGGGCCTGTTCGGCGACGGCACCGGCCACCCCGTGACCGCCGTCGGCGACCCCTGCCAGGCGATCTACGGCTGGCGCGGCGCTTCCGTCGCCAACCTGGACGACTTCCCGGAGCACTTCGCGCACCCCGGCGGCCATCCGGCCACCCGCCAGGCACTGAGCGAGAACCGCCGCAGCGGCGGCCGTCTCCTCGACCTCGCCAACGGCCTCGCGGAGCCCCTCCGCGCCATGCACGCGGGCGTGGAGGCCCTCCGCCCGGCCCCCGGCGCCGAACGCGACGGCATCGTGCGCTGTGCGCTGCTGCCCACCCACGCCGAGGAGATCGACTGGATCGCCGACTCCATCGCCCACCTCGTCAACACGGGGAAGGCGCCCGGTGAGATCGCCGTCCTGTGCCGTACGGCAACCGACTTCGCCGAGATCCAGGGTGCGCTCGTCGCCCGGGACGTCCCCGTCGAGGTGGTCGGCCTGTCCGGGCTGCTGCACCTGCCCGAGATCGCCGACCTGGTCGCCGTCTGCGAGGTCCTCCAGGACCCAGGTGCCAACGCCTCCCTGGTCCGTCTGCTGACCGGCCCGCGCTGGCGCATCGGCCCCCGCGACCTCGCCCTCCTGGGACGCCGCGCCCGGCTCCTCGTCGTGACACGCTCGTCCCCGACGAACTCAAGCACGTCTTCGACACCATCAAGGCCGAGCACGCACTCACCGTGCGCGAGGTGCTCAAGGTGACCGG
>NZ_JBFBBE010000065.1:0-25604 GCF_040682555.1 Streptomyces sp. NPDC051172 | reverse complement strand
CCCTGGTACGCCGCCCCCGGCACCTCGCCCCCCACGCCCGCGTGGGCGACGAGAACGACCGGGACCGCCGGCTCGCCGAAGCCGTCGAGGGAGTCGACCCTTCCGAGGTGACATCGCTCGCGGACGCCCTGGACACGTTCCTGGAGATGCCGCTCGACGCCCAACAGGAGGACGACGGGCTGCCCTTCTCATCGGACGCGCGCGTGCGGTTCGCCCGCCTGGCCGCCGAACTGCGCGACCTGCGCCGCTCGCTGGCCGACCCGCTCATGGACGTCCTGCACCGCGTCCTCGCCGTGACCGGCCTGGAAGTGGAGCTGTCGGCGTCCCCGCACGCCCTGGCCGCCCGCCGCCGCGAGACCCTCTCCAACTTCCTGGACATCGCCGCCTCCTTCGCCGCCGGCGACGGCGAGGCCACCCTGCTCGCCTTCCTGGGCTTCCTGCGCACCGCCGCCCAGTACGAGAAGGGCCTCGACAACGCCCTCCCGGGCGGCGAGAACACCGTGAAGGTCCTCACCGCCCACAAGTCCAAAGGCCTGGAGTGGGACGTCGTCGCCGTCCCCGGCCTGGTCACCGGAACCTTCCCCAGCACCCGGGGCCGCGAGAAGTGGACCGCCCAGGGCAAGGTCCTGCCGCACGAACTGCGCGGCGACGCCGACACCCTGCCCGACGTCGACTCCTGGGACTCCCGGGGCCTGAAGGCCTTCCAGGAGGCCATGAAGGAACACCAGCACACCGAGGAACTCCGCCTCGGCTACGTCACCTTCACCCGCCCCCGCTCCCTCCTCCTCGGCTCCGGCCACTGGTGGGGCCCCACCCAGAAGAAGCCCCGCGGCCCGTCCGACTTCCTGCAGTCCCTGCACGACCACTGCGCGGCCGGATACGGCGAGATCGAGGCGTGGGCGGACGAACCCGCCGAGGGCGAGGAGAACCCGGCCCTGCACACGGCGACCGGCGACCAGGTCTGGCCCCTGCCCCTGGACGAGGCATCCCTGGCCCGGCGCCGGACGGCCGCCGAAACGGTCCTCGCCCACCTGGAGGACCTCGCCTCCCACGAGGACGGCCACCCCGCCGCCACGCACGACCCGGACAGCCACGACGACCCGGAGTGGCCCCCGCCGCCGGACGACGAGGACCTGCCGTACGAAGAGGAAGATCCGTTCGCCGAGGAGGAGCCCTTCGCCGAGGAGAACCCGGCCGACTGGGACGCCTGGGCCACGGACCGCCCGACCGTCCCGCACCAGGCAGCGGCTCCGGAGGGAACCCGCAACCAGGAGGCGTACCCCGCCACACCGAAATCCGCTGCCGAGCGCGCCCGCACTCCTGGCCGGCACGCCGCCGCCCCCACCCGCCTCACCCCGGAGGAGGCCCGCACCCTCGCCTCCTGGGACCGCGACCTGGACGCCCTCACCGGCGAACTCCTGCGCGCCCGGCAGGCCGTCACGGACGTCCCCGTCCCGGCATCCCTCACCGCTTCCCAGGTGCTGCGCCTGGCCACCGACCCGGACGGTTTCGCACAGGAACTCGCACGCCCCATGCCGCGCCCCCCGCAACCCGCCGCACGCCGGGGCACCCGCTTCCACGCCTGGGTCGAGGCCCGCTTCGAAGAACTGACCCTGCCGATGCTGGAACCCGAGGAACTGCCCGGCAGCGAGACCGAGATCGCCGACGAACGCGACCTGGAAGCCCTCAAGGACGCCTTCGAACGCACCGAGTACGCCCACCGCACACCCCACTGCGTCGAAGCGCCCTTCCAACTCGCCATCGCCGGCCGTGTCGTCCGGGGCCGCATCGACGCCGTCTACAAGGACGACGACGGCAACGGGACGACGTACGAGATCGTCGACTGGAAGACCAGCCGCTCGCGCACCGCCGACCCCCTCCAGCTCGCCCTGTACCGGCTCGCCTGGGCCGAGCAGCAGGGCGTGCCCCTGGAGTCCGTCAATGCCGCGTTCCTGTACGTACGTACTGGTGAGGTTGTACGACCGGACGACCTGCCGGACCGGTCCGCACTGGAGCGGCTGCTGCTGGGCGAGCCGGCCGCGGAAGCAAACTGTGAGGAACCGCCCACCGAGGATGTCGGTGCGGGCCGATAGGCTCGTGACCATGAGCCAGCCCGTTGACAGTGCCGTCAGCGCCGTCCGTACGTACATCGAGCAGCACCGCGTCGCCTTCCTCGACGACCTCGCCGAGTGGCTGCGCATCCCGTCCGTGTCGGCCCAGCCCGACCACGCACCCGATGTACGACGCAGCGCAGACTGGCTCGCCGCCAAACTCAAGGACACCGGCTTCACCACCGCAGAGGTCTGGGAGACACCGGGCGCCCCGGCCGTCTTCGCCGAGTGGCCCGCCACCGACCCCGCGGCACCCACCGTCCTCGTCTACGGCCATCACGACGTACAGCCCGCCGCCCGCGAGGACGGCTGGGACAGCGACCCCTTCGAACCCGTCGTCCGCGAAAACCGTCTCCACGCGCGCGGGGCGGCCGACGACAAGGGTCAGGTGTTCTTCCACACACTCGGCGTCCGCGCCCACCTCGCCGCCACCGGCCGCACCGCTCCCGCGGTCAACCTGAAGCTGCTGATCGAGGGCGAGGAGGAGTCCGGCTCACCGAACTTCCGCACCCTCGTCGAACAGCACGCCGACCGGCTCGCCGCCGACGCCGTGATCGTCTCCGACACCGGCATGTGGTCCGAGGACACCCCCACCGTGTGCACCGGCATGCGCGGCCTCGCCGAGTGCGAGATCCACTTCTCCGGCCCCGACCAGGACATCCACTCCGGCTCCTTCGGCGGCGCCGTCCCCAACCCGGCCACCGCCGCCGCCCGCCTGGTCGCCGCCCTGCACGACGAGCACGCACGCGTGGCGATCCCCGGCTTCTACGACGGCATCGTCGAACTCACCGACCGCGAGCGCGAACTCTTCGCCGAACTGCCCTTCGACGAGCGGCAGTGGCTGCGCACCGCCAAGTCGTACGCCACCCACGGCGAGGCCGGACACACCACCCTGGAGCGCATCTGGGCCCGCCCCACCGCCGAGGTCAACGGCATCGGCGGCGGTTACCAGGGCCCCGGCAGCAAGACGATCATCCCGTCCACGGCCATGGTGAAGCTCTCCTTCCGCCTGGTCGCGGGGCAGGAACCCGACCACATCGAGAAGGCCGTCCGCACCTGGGCCGCCGCACAGGTGCCCGCCGGGATCCGGTACGAGATCACGTTCGCCGCGGCCACCCGCCCGTGCCTGACACCGCTGGACCACCCCGCTCTGCAGTCCGTCGCCCGCGCGATGGGCCGCGCCTTCGACAAGCCCGTCCGCTACACCCGCGAGGGTGGCTCCGGACCCGCCGCCGACCTCCAGGAAGTCCTCGGGGCACCGGTGCTCTTCCTGGGCATCTCCGTCCCTTCCGACGGCTGGCACGCACCGAACGAGAAAGTCGAGCTCGACCTGCTCCTCAAAGGCGTCGAGACCAGCGCACACCTGTGGGCAGACCTCGCCGAGACCTGGCGCCATGCACCCTGAGCGCCCCGCGCCGTCCGTAGCGGCACCGCGCGCGGGGCAAACTGGAAGAGCCGCCCCGCACCGCCCGGACCCGCCTGACCCGTTCGCCTCCCGCCGTACCGCCCGCCCAAACAATCCGTTCCACTGGGGGAGTTGGAAGCACCCGTGACCACCTGGACCGACCACACCGCCGACCGCCCCATCTCCCTCACCGCCCCCAGCGGCATCGACCGCGCCGCCCACCACCGCCTCGACGAGGCCTGGCTCGCAGCGGCATGGAGCCACCCCACGACCCGCTGCTTCGTGGTCTCCGGCGGCCAGGTCCTCATCGACGAGACGGCCGACGGCCGCACCGAACTCGTCATGACCCCCTCCTTCGAAGCCCCCCTGACCGAGGCCCACCGCTACTTCCTGGGCACCGACGAGGAAGGCATCAGCTACTTCGCCCTCCAGAAGGACGCACTGCCCGGCCGCATCGACCAGTCCGCCCGCCCCGCGGGCCTGCGCGAGGCCGGCCTCCTGCTGTCCCCCCGCGACACGGGCCTGATGGTGCACGCGGTCGGCCTGGAGAACTGGCAGCGCACCCACCGCTTCTGCTCCCGCTGCGGCGAACGCACCGTCATCGCCGCCGCCGGCCACATCCGCCGCTGCTCCGCCTGCGGCGCCGAGCACTACCCGCGCACCGACCCCGCCGTGATCATGGCCGTCACCGACGAGGAGGACCGCATCCTGCTCGGCCGCCAGGTCCACTGGCCCGAAGGCCGCTTCTCCACGCTCGCCGGCTTCGTCGAACCCGGCGAGTCCATCGAACAGTCGGTACGCCGCGAAGTCTTCGAGGAAGCGGGCATCACCGTCGGCCCGGTCGAGTACGTCGCCAGCCAGCCCTGGCCCTTCCCGTCCAGCCTCATGCTCGGCTTCATGGCCCGAGCCACCTCCACCGAGATCAACGTCGACGGCGACGAGATCCACGAAGCCCGCTGGTTCTCCCGGGACGAACTGGGCGCCGCCTTCGAAGCCGGCGAGGTCCTGCCTCCCTACGGCATCTCCATCGCCGCCCGCCTGATCGAGATGTGGTACGGCAAGCCCCTGCCGACGAGGAGCTTCGTCTGAGCCGGACGCCGCGATGACAGACCCGTACTGGAACCACAACGTCCACTACCACCCCGTCGTCCTCGCAGCCGTCCCCGACGGCTGCCGGACGGCCCTGGACGTCGGATGCGGCGACGGGCTGCTCGCACGAAAGCTGGCACACAAAGCCGAATCGGTGACAGGCATGGACCGCTCACCGGAAATGATCCGGCTCGCGCGCGAGCAGACACCGGAGAACGTCACTTTCCAGGAGGGCGACTACCTCGACGACGACGCCCTCCCCGAGGGCAAGTACGACTTCGTCAGCGCCGTCGCCGTGGTCCACCACGCACCGTTCGAGGACGCCGTACGGGGCCTGGTACGACTGCTCGCCCCCGGCGGCCGACTGGTGATCGTCGGGATGGCGTACAACCACACCGCCCTGGACTGGGTGATCAGCGGCTGCGGCCTGCCCGCGAGCCTGCTGAACGCACGGCTGCACGGCGGCAAACGGGGCCCGACCGGCATGCCGGTCAAGGACTCCGCCATGCACTGGGCCGAGGCCCGCAAAGCGGCACACCGCCTGCTGCCCGGCTGCCGCTACCGCCGCCGGCTGCTGTGGCGCTACACCGCAGTGTGGGACAAACCACAAGAAGGCGGTTCCTGAGCCGACCCAGGAACCGCCCTCCGAAACAAAACCGTGCAGCGCCTACGCGCCGATCTTCTGCTTCACCTGCGCCAGCGACGGGTTCGTCAGCGTCGAACCATCCGGGAACAGCACCGTCGGCACCGTCTGGTTTCCGCCATTCGCCTTCTCCACGAAAGCCGCGGAATCCGGGTCCTGCTCGATGTTGATCTCGTTGTACGCGATGCCCTCACGGTCCATCTGGCTCTTCAGCCGACGGCAATAGCCACACCACGTGGTGCTGTACATCGTCACAGTGCCCGGCATGTCTCTCGCGCTCCTCAGCTGCTCGGGGATGCTTGGTCGCAGTGATGGAACGTACTTGAAACGGCCACCATTCCCACGCGCGGTACCGCACCCGACGTGACGCCTGCCGCATTAGTACGACTGCGGGTACCTGCCTGTGGACAACCGCCGCACCCGTCTCCGACGACCTGGCAGCATGGCCATGTGACAGCAGCAACGCACTCCACGCTCTTCCCGCAGGTACCGGACACACCCGATGCCGTGCTCGAAGGGCTCGACCCCGAACAACGCGAGGTGGCCACCGCCCTGCGCGGACCGGTGTGCGTACTGGCAGGCGCCGGAACCGGCAAAACCCGAGCGATCACCCACCGCATCGCCTACGGAGTCCGCGCCGGAATCCTCCAGCCCTCCAGCGTGCTCGCCGTCACCTTCACCAACCGCGCCGCCGGAGAGATGCGCGGCCGACTGCGCCACCTCGGCGCCTCCGGAGTCCAGGCCCGCACCTTCCACTCGGCCGCCCTGCGCCAGCTCCAGTACTTCTGGCCGAAAGCAGTCGGCGGCTCCATGCCCCGGCTGGTCGACCGCAAGATCCAACTCGTCGCCGACGCGGCCGCCGCCTGCCGCATCCGCCTCGACCGCGGCGAACTGCGGGACGTCACCGCCGAAATCGAATGGTCCAAGGTCACCCAGACCGTCCCCGCCGACTACGCCCCCGCCGCCGCCAAGGCCGGCCGCGACACCCCCCGCGACCCGGCCGAGATCGCCCAGCTCTACTCCGTCTACGAAGCCCTCAAACGGGACCGCTCCGTCATCGACTTCGAGGACGTCCTGCTGCTCACCGTCGCCATCCTCCAGGACCGGCACGACATCGCCGACCAGGTCCGCTCCCAGTACCAGCACTTCGTCGTCGACGAGTACCAGGACGTCAGCCCCCTCCAGCAGCGCCTCCTCGAACTGTGGCTCGGCGAACGGGACAACCTGTGCGTCGTCGGCGACGCCAGCCAGACGATCTACTCATTCACCGGAGCAACCCCCGACCACCTCCTCGACTTCCGCACCCGCCACCCCGGAGCCACCGTCGTCAAACTCGTCCGCGACTACCGCTCCACCCCGCAGGTCGTCCATCTCGCCAACGGCCTCCTCGCCCAGGCCCGAGGGCGCGCCGCCGACCACCGCCTCGAACTGATCTCACAACGCGACCCCGGCCCCGAACCCGGCTACACCGAGTACACCGACGAACCCGCCGAAGCCGAAGGCGCCGCCCGCCGCATCCGCGAACTCATGGACGCCGGCATCCCCGCCAGCGAAATCGCCATCCTGTTCCGGACGAACTCCCAGTCCGAGACCTACGAACAGGCCCTCGCCGACGCCGGAGTCCCCTACCAGCTGCGCGGCGCCGAGCGGTTCTTCGACCGCCCCGAGGTGCGCAAGGCAGGCGTCGCCCTGCGCGGCGCGGCACGCTTCGGTGGCAACGACTCCCTCCTCGACGACGCCGTGGACCTGCCCTCCCAGGTCCGCGCCGTGCTCTCCGGGGAAGGCTGGACCCCCCAGCCCCCAGCAGGCTCCGGCGCGGTCCGAGAGCGATGGGATTCCCTCGCCGCCCTCGTGAACCTCGCGCACGACTTCGCCGCGGCCAAACCCGCCGCCACCCTCGGCGACCTCGTCGCCGAACTCGACGAACGCGCCAACGCCCAGCACGCCCCCACCGTCCAGGGCGTCACCCTGGCCTCCCTGCACTCCGCCAAAGGCCTCGAGTGGGACGTCGTCTTCCTGGTCGGCGTCGCCGAGGGCATGATGCCGATCACCTACGCCAAGACCGACGAGCAGATCGAGGAGGAACGCCGCCTCCTCTACGTCGGCGTCACCCGGGCCAGGGAGCGCCTCCACGTCTCCTGGGCACTGTCCCGCTCGCCCGGCGGCCGCCCCAACCGCCGTCCCAGCCGCTTCCTCGACGGCCTGCGACCGGGCTCCACCGCCACCGTCGGCCGCACCGCGGCGAGCGGTGCAGGGGGAGTCGAGCGCGGCTTCACCAGCAGACCGGACGCCGTGCCCAGGCGCACCCAGCGCACCCCGGCCCGCTGCCGGGTCTGCGGGCGCACGCTCACCGACGCCGGCGAGATGAAACTGATGCGCTGCGAGGACTGCCCCACCGACATGGACGAGGGCCTCTACGAGCGACTGCGCGAGTGGCGCGCGGACCAGGCGCAGCGCAGCGGACAACCCGCCTTCTGCATCTTCACCGACAAGACACTGATGGCCATCGCCGAAGCCGCCCCCGACGAGGCGGGCGAACTGGCGCGGATCCCCGGGGTCGGCGTACGCAAGCTCAACCGCTACGGGGCCGATGTCCTGGCCCTCTGCGCAGGTCGCGAACCCGGAGAACAGGACGAAGGGGACTGATTCAAACTCGTCGAAAAAATAGTTTGCGCATGCCCCAGCAATCCCCATAGGTTCTTAGCCACGGGGACGGAGGCCTTCTCGGAGGCCCCGATTCCGTGTTCTACTTGCATATCCGTCGGACTGGCTCACCCCCAGTCCCCCGAGACGCCGAGAGGAGGCGATTGAAGTGATCAGCATCAGCACCAGCTCCATCAGCACCGCCAAACTGACCGATCGCTCGGTCGTCTCCACGTGCATGCTCGGCGCCTCGAACCAGGGCACCGGTCTGTCCGGCATTCCTGCCGGTCGTCTGGCGTCCGCCCCCGTTTCTCTCGCGGGTCTTCCCACCCGTGAGCGCAATGAGCGACCGACCAAGGCACTGGAAGCAGTAGTGGCACAGGCACAGGCCTATGCCTTTACCGCGGTCGGTGCCGGAAACCGGAAGCAGACGACGCAGCACCACCTGATGTGGGCCTTCCGTGGGCCAGAACCCTGGAGTGATCCAGCCTGATCGCCGATCAGGCCGGCGCCTTCAGGGCCGCGGAACCCCATCCGGGATCCGCGGCCCTTCTGTTTTCCCCGAACGGGGACAACGGAGCGAAGGGGCCTCGGGACAAGAGCTGAACCCGGTACCAGCCGCCACCCGGTCCAACAGGACCGGAACGACCAGACGAGGAAGACGAACCGTGCAACTCGAAGCGCACGCCCCGTCCGTACCGCCTTCCGAAACGATCCCCCCGCCCGGCCTCACGGAGGACTCCACCTTGATCCCGCTCACTGCGCTCACCGCGCTTGACGACGCCATCGAGAACCTCGGCGTACCCGTCCCCTGCCGCTCCTACGACCCGGAGGTCTTCTTCGCCGAGTCGCCGGCCGACGTTGAGTACGCCAAGTCCCTCTGCCGCACCTGCCCGCTGATCGAGGCCTGCCTCGCCGGCGCCAAGGAGCGGCGTGAGCCCTGGGGCGTCTGGGGTGGCGAGCTGTTTGTCCAGGGTGTCGTCGTCGCCCGGAAGCGGCCGCGTGGCCGCCCGCGCAAGAACCCGGTCACAGCATGAACATCCCCGGAACCATCGACCGCCCCCTCACGAACGACCCCAAGAAGCAGGCCCCGATGAAGCCGTCCACCAACGAGCCCGCCGGCTCCGCGATCGAAGATTTCACCACCACAGGCGCGACGGGCTCGCGTCAGAACAGGACCCGAGAGATGCAACTCCTCCAAGAAGCCCTGGCTCGTGCGCATATGCACGACCAACTGCATGAGGCAGAGCGGGAACGCCAGGCAGTGCGCCTGGTGAGCGCCCGCCGGATGCAGCGCCGGGCCGAGCGCGCCTCGATGCGCGCCCGCCGCGCGCTGGCCATGGCGGTCATGCAGTAACCGATCACACCTGAAGCGGTGGCCTCCCGACCCCGGGAGGCAGTAGCTCACCCGCGGGGGCCGGTCCGTCCGAACGGACCGGCCCCCGCGGTGCGTTGTGCCCGCGATCCACCCACCGCGGCGTTATCGTCACTGGGTGACGAGTCTTCCCGGAGGCAGTGACGACTCAGGCTCCCCCGCGGAGCCCCAACCCCTGGTGTGCGGCCGCTGTGGCGCCCGGGCGGGGGGGCCGCAGCCCACCTGGACCTGCTCCGTGGAAAACGGCGCCCGCCAGTATTTCTGCGACGGCTGCTCGCGGGAGAACCTCAGGGCGATCGAGGGGCGGCTGGACTCCGCCTGGTGGTGACCGTCTCTCTGGGGGCCTCCCCCCCGCCCCCACCCCGCCCCTCTAAACACGCAGCCCCACAGCCCACAGCGAGGCAGCCTCCAACTCCGCAGCCCCCGTAGCGCGGTAGCCCCGCAGCCCAGATCAAGCCTCCGCGGCCGGCTCCTCCTCAGCGGCTTCCTCCGCGAACCCGGGGAGCCACTCCTCCAACTCCTCGCGCAGTCGCACCGTCGACCCCAGCTGGCACAGCACGCCGATTGTGCTCAATGTCACCCGGTGTATCAGGAGGTACGCCGGTGGCAGGTTCAGCCGCTTGCCCAGTTGGTAGGCGGGGGAGCGGGGATCGGCGATGCGGGCCGCCTGGCTTCGCATCCAGCCGCGGGTGAAGGTGAACTCGTCGACCCGGGCCGGTTCGATGATCGGCAGGAGGTAGTCGAGGACGGCACTCGGGTCCAGCTCGATCGATTCCTTGACGAAGCCCTCCGCGCAGAGGAGTTCGTAGACGGCCTCCGCCTCGCCGTCGAGGGTCATGCGCAGGGAGTCGCCGATGGGGGTAGGCAGGCCGCCCGGGAGGCGGTCGACCGTGCCGAAGTCCAGTACGCCCAGGCGCCAGTCGTCCTCGCCGCCGGGGCCGCCGGGCAGCAGCCGGAAGTTGCCCGGGTGCGGGTCGGCATGCAGCAGCCCGGTGCGGGCCGGGCCTGAGAAGAGGAAGCGGGCCAGGAGCTGACCGGCCCGGTCGCGCTGTTCCCGGGTGCCGCCCGAGATGATCTCCGAGAGGGGGATTCCGTCGATCCACTCGGTGATCAGGACCTGCTCGCACTGGTGGACCACACCCGGCACCACCACGTCCGGATCGTAGGTGAACTCCTCGGCGTGCGCCTGCTGGGCCTGGGCCTCCAGGCCGTAGTCCAGCTCCTCCGAGACACGGTCCTTGAGCTCCGCGATCAGGGGCTTGATGTCCATGCCGGGGATCAGTGGGCCCAGTAGCCGGGCGAAACGGCTCAACTGGTTCAGGTCCGACAGGAGAGCCTCGCCGGCACCCGGGTACTGCACCTTGACCGCCACCTCGCGGCCGTCGCGCCACACCCCGCGGTGGACCTGTCCGATCGAGGCCGCGGCGGCGGGCTTGTCCTCGAACTCGAGGAACAGGTCGGGCCAGTCCTTGCCGAGCCGCTCACCGAGCACGCGGTGCACAGTGCTGGTCGGCATCGGCGGCGCCGCCTCCTGCAGCTTCGTCAGCGCCGCACGGTAGGGGCCGGCGACCTCCTCGGGCAGTGCCGACTCGAAGACCGACAGGGCCTGGCCGAACTTCATGGCTCCGCCCTTCAGCTCGCCGAGCACCTTGAACAGCTGCTCCGCCGTGCGCTGTTGCAGCTCGCGGCCGACGATCTCCGCGGACTCCCCGACGATCCGCTTGCCCAGTCCCCAGGTCGCCCGTCCGGCGAAGCCGAGCGGGAGCGCGGCGAGCTTGGCGGTCCGGGTGACCGCCTTGCGGGGAAGATCAGACATGCGCCCTCCAAGTCCCTGCCGGCCGCGCCGCTTGTGCCGTACGGCTCAGCTCCTTCGGCGACCGTTGCCCCGTCATTGTCTCGTGTGACTCCTCGTCCTCGGAGGTGTGTTCTCCCTTACCTTTGTCCGCGGCCCCGCAGGGGCATGCCGGATGCGCCCAGACCGGTCGTGCATGCCAGGTCAGAGTGGGCAGGGATACCTCCCAGCGTGCTCCGGCACTCGTAGGAACCCGACCGTCCAGGAACGCGAGGGCATGTGCGGCCGCAAGCCCGGCCACCGTCGTGGCCAGCGTAAGGTCGCAGGGCCGGGCCTGGCGGGGTGTGCCGGAGCGCCATTGCGCGACCAGCCGGGGCCAGGCCGGATCCCGGTCGGTGCGGCCCTCGTGCAGACAGCCCGCGCAGCCCGTCTCACCGGGCAGGACCAGGGGGCCTACGACGCCGGTCGCCTCCACGACGCCGGCGTACAGATGCGGCGTACCCGAGGCGATGAGGGGTTCGGCGGTCGACGGGACGGGGGCATGGACGGCGACGTCGTCGCGTGGTGCGAGGATCACCAGGGAGAAACCGGGCTCGCCGTCCGGGGGCGGGGCCGTGTTGCCGCGGCGTGGTGGGCGGTCCGGGGCGGACCGGCGTACGGCCTGCCGGGCGGCTTCGTCCCGGCGGTCGCCGATGGACTCGGCGGGCAGGCCACCCGGCGCCACGTCGCCGGGCTCGACCTTGCCGACGTCCCGCACATCGACCTCCCCGATGCCGGCGCCCGCCAGCAGTGAGGCCAGCACCGAGCCCACCCGGCCCGCACCCCGCACCTGCACCCGCAGTGAGCGGCGCGCGGCCAGGCGGCTGATCGCGTCGCCCGGTTCGGTGGTGGTCAGGGACAGTGAGGCGAGGTCCGGGCGCAGCCGGGCGAGGACGTCCTTCTTGGTGCGCAGGGCGTCGGCGGCCGGCCCGCCGCCCTTTGCGTCGTCGAGGAGGCCGGCTCGTGCCAGCCGCTCCACCAGTCTGTCGACATGACCGTCGGGCAGGTCCATACGGCGTCCCTCCTCACGCAGGAGGGGCAGTCCGCGGGTGCCGTTGAGCAGGTCGAGAAAGCTGCCCGTTGCCGTGTCCACCGGCCCCAGTGTCAGTGCGTGCGCCGGTGCCATTCCGAACTGCACGGTGTTGAGATCGCGCCAGCCGCGCCTGAGCGCGGGCTTCACCACCGGCGCGAGCGGAACCATCGCATCCATGACAGGCCCCCGTAGCCCTCGTAGAACATTCCCGTCCGCCGGTGGAGCTCGGTCGGCGGGCGGTCGATGGTCGGTCGACGGTCCGTCGTGGCTGTCCCGGCGAGGACCAGCATGCCCGGACGGGCGGGTAGGTGCCGAAAGTTGTCCACAGGCGGTGGATATTTGTCGTATAAATCAAACGCTCGGTGGCGGATCGAGACGGAACCGTCCAGGAGTCGGGACTTCCCCCGTGTGCAGCGGGTAACGTCGGGGCGTGCCCGCCGACCCACTGCACCGCGCCGGAATGTCACAGCGCAGCAAGACGAGCCAGCCGCCGAGCGGCTCGGGGGCGAGCGCGATCGAGGTCCGCAGGAGCTCCCGTCGACGCAGGACGGTCTCCGCGTACCGCGAGGGCGATCGCACCGTCGTGCTCATCCCTGCCCGGATGTCCGAGGCGGAGGAGCAGCGCTGGGTGACCGTCATGCTCGACAAGCTCGCCGCCCAGGAGAGCAAACGGGTCCTCGGTGACGACGAGCTGGCCGAGCGCGCCGAGCGGCTGTCGGCCCAGTACTTCGACGGCCGCGCGCGGCCCACCTCGGTGCGCTGGGTCACCAATCAGAACACGCGCTGGGGCTCGTGCACCCCGGCGGAAGGCAGTATCCGTCTGTCGCACCGGCTGCAGGGCATGCCCGAGTACGTCGTCGACTACGTCCTCGTCCACGAGCTGGCGCATCTGCTGGTGCCGGGGCACGGTCCCCGCTTCTGGCGGCTCCTCGAGGCGTATCCGCGCACGGAGCGGGCCCGCGGTTACCTCGAAGGAGTGGTCGCCGCCGAACGGTTGCCGCATCTGCCGGGGGCTCGCGGGGAGTGACGGCCGCTGTGGGGCGGTGGTTGTGTACCGGGTCTGTACCGACTTCATCCGGTGTCCGAGTTAGCCGTTAACCTGGCGCGACGCACTCGCATTCGGGATGGGGGACGGTCGTTACGCATGGCCAGGGAATTCCAACGCGGCCACAAGGCCAGGATCAGTGACCTCACCGCGGGCACCGATCTGTACGTAGGCGTGCAGATCAGCGGCCCCGGACTGACCTTCGACATCAGCTGCTTCGGCCTTGACGCCGACGAACGGCTCTCGGACGACCGCTACTTCGTCTTCTTCAACCAGCCGAAGTCCCCCGAGGAGTCCATTCAGCTGCTGGGTGCCCAGGCGGGCGACACCGAGTCCTTCCGGGTCACGCTCGACCGGATCCCGGCGCAGATCCAGAAGCTGTCGTTCACGGCGACGATCGACGGCGCCGGGCAGATGTCGCAGATCGCCCCCGGGTACCTCCGTATCGTCGCGGGTGGCGAGGAGGTGGCCCGGTACGCCTTCAACGGCTCGGAGTTCTCCACCGAACGAGCCGTCATGCTGGGCGACTTCTACCTCAAGGACGTGTGGCGGTTCGCGGCCGTCGGGCAGGGCTTCGACGGTGGCCTCGAGGCGCTGCTGAAGAACTTCGGCGGCGAGGTCATGGAGGAGGAGGCACCTGCGGCGCCTGCTCCGCAACAGCCCCAGACCGCAGCCGCTCCCACCTTCGCCCCGCCCGCGTTCGGCGCCCCGGCCGCCCCGGCACCTGCTCCGGCCCCCGCGCCCGCCCCGGCCCCGCAGGGTTTCGCGCCTCCCCCGGCGCCCGCACCCGCACCGAATGTGCACGCAGCGCCCACCATCGTCGCGCCCATGTCCCCGCCCGGCGGCGGCCAGGTGCACCCGCCGGCCCCGGCGCCCGCGCCCTACGGCCAGCCGCCCCAGCAGCAGCCGTACGGCCAGAGTGCACCGCCGCCGCCCGGCTATGCCCAGCCACCGGCTCCACAGGCCCCGCACGCCCCGGGCCCACCGCCCGGCTACGGTCAGCAGCCTCCGTTCGGGCAGGTCCCGGGGCAGCAGGCGCCCTACGGCGCCCCTCAGGGCGCCCCTCAGGGCGGTGTCGGGGTGCACGCGGCGCTGCAGATGTTCAAGGAGACGCCCACCGGGCAGCGCTGGACACAGCAGAACAGCAAGCTGATCCGTGTCGACCTCGGCATGGGCGGCCAGCCGGTGCTGGCCCGGCAGGGCAGCATGGTGCTCTACCAGGGCAAGGTCGACTTCGGCTACAAGGGCGCCGGCTTCGCGGGCCGGATCGTGGGCCATGCGACCGGCCAGGAAATGCAGTTGATGCGCTGCACCGGCCAGGGCCAGGTGTTCCTCGCCGAGAACGCCACCTATCTGCACCCCGTCGAGCTCCAGGGCGACGCGATCTGCGTCTCCGCCGAGAGCGTCCTCGCCTTCGACGAGGGCCTCCAGTACGAGGTCCGCCGCATCGAGGGACACGGCATCCCCGGGGGCGCGCTGTTCACGATGCAGTTCCAGGGCACCGGCACGATCGTCGTCAAGACGCATGGCACGCCCGTGGTGCTGCCGGTCACACCGACCACGTTCGCCGACGCCAACGCCGTCGTCGCCTGGTCGGCCGCCTCCCAGGTGATCGTCTCCAGCCAGGTCCGCATGCGCCGCAACGCCTACCCGGGCGACACCGGCGAGAGCGTCAACCTGCAGTTCCGGGGCGCGCCCGGCAACTTCATCGTCGTCCAGCCGTACGAGGTCTGAGGGAGCCCGTCATGAACCAGCCACTCGCGGGCTACGCCCCCGCACCCGTCACCGCCCGTATGGAGAACCACGGCGACCACATGCTGAAGGTCGCCATGCAGACCGGAAACGACATCCTCGCGCGCGTGGGCTCGATGATCGCCTACGAGGGCTTCATCCAGTACGAGCCCAACCCGCCGGCCGTCCGCCAGATCGCCCGCGACTGGATCACCGGCGAGGGCGCGCCCCTGATGAAGTGCTCCGGCGACGGACTGCTCTACCTCGCCGACTACGGGGCGAACGTCGTCGTGATCAACCTCAACGGCGACGGGATCTCCGTCAACGCCACCAACCTGCTCGCCTTCGACGCCCACCTCAGCTGGGGAGTCGAGCGGGTCAAGGGGCTGGCGAAGTTCGCCGGGCAGGGCCTGTGGAACACCAAGATCTCCGGGCAGGGCTGGGTCGCGCTGACCTCCCGGGGCAAGCCGATCGTCGTCGACTGCGGCGGCGGTGAGGACGAGACGTACGTCGACCCGGACGCGCTCGTCGCCTGGTCCCCGAACCTCAAGGTGAAGGGCAAGCGCAGCTTCAAGGCGCAGTCGCTGATCGGCCGCGGCAGCGGCGAGGCCTACCAAATGGCCTTCTCCGGTCAGGGCATCGTCGTCGTCCAGCCCAGCGAGGACAGCACCGACCGCCTCCGGTTCCGGGGCTGAGGGGGAGCCAGAGACACCATGCAGAGTCCGCTTTTCGCCTTCAACGACTCGCAGTCCCAGGAGCGCTACAGCCTGCAGAACAAGCAGATGCTGCGCGTCACCCTTCAGGGCCACGACGACATCCTGGCCCGCAAGGGCACCATGGTCGCCTACCAGGGGCTCGTCGAGTTCGACGCCGAGTACCAGAGCAACCAGCAGGCACGCGCGCGTGCGTACACCGGCGAGGGCCTCAGCCTGATGCGCTGCCACGGGCAGGGCACGGTCTACTTCGCCAACCTCGCCCAGCACATCCATGTGGTGGACGTGGAACAGGACGGCCTGACCGTGGACAGCAGCTATGTCCTCGCGATGGACTCCTCCCTGCACCACGAGGTCATCGCCGTCGACAGCCTCTACGGCATCTCCGGCTCGGGGAAGTACCAGCTCAACATCACCGGCCGCGGCAAGGTCGCCCTGATGACCTCGGGTGCGCCGCTGATGATGCAGGTCACGCCCGACAAGTACGTCAACTGCGACGCCGACGCGATCGTCGCCTGGTCGACCGGGCTGCGCGTCCAGATGCAGGCCCAGACGCATTCCTCGGGCGTGTGGCGGCGCCGCGGCAACACCGGTGAGGGCTGGGAGCTCAGCTTCATGGGCAGCGGCTACGCGCTCGTCCAGCCGAGCGAACTGCTGCCGCCGCAGAACGCCCAGATCGGATCCGGCCTCGCCGCGCAGTACGGCATGGGGCAGCACGGAGCACGGGCGCAGAACCAGGGCAACGTCTGGAGCTGAGGGTCCGGCAAGCAGACGTAAGGGACGCCCGCCAATGCGGGCGCCCCTTACGTCTGCCCAGGTTCACAGCCTGGCGCGCGTCGCTTCCAGCAGCCGTACGACCGACTCGTCGGCCACGTCCGCCACCTCGTCGTAGGCGAACCAGCGCAGGTCGAGGGACTCGTCGCTGATCTCCTGGACCGCCCCGGGCGGTGCCACGACCGCGTACTGCACGTCGAAATGCCAGTGACAGGGCGCCGGGATCGGGTGCCGGTCAAGGCGCACCGGGCCGCCCGGCAGCAGCGTCAGACCGGCGATGCCCGACTCCTCGGTGGCCTCGCGCAGGGCCGCCGCCCGGAGGGAGGTGTCCTCCGGCTCGCAGTGGCCGCCCATCTGCAGCCACATCTCGAGCTTCCTGTGCAGGGTCAGCAGGACGCGTCCGCGCGACGGGTCGACCACCAGGGCGCTCGCCGTGACATGGCCCGCGTGACAGGCCTTCCACATGCCGTCCGGATGGGCAGCCAAGTGGTCCAGATACGCCTGGCGCAGCTCTTCCTGGTCCTCGTACCCCTTCAGGACGAGGACCGCGTCGTCGTACAGGCTCACTCGGTGTCGTCGCCCTTGTCGTCGTCCTGGGGAGCGTCGTCCTTCTTCAGGTTCGGCTTCTCCGTCGAGCCGCCGCCCGCCGCCTCGCCGAGCATCTTGTCCAGCTCGGAGAAGTCCAGCTGCTCGCGGTGCACGAAACCGTCCGGGTCGTCCAGGTCGGAGGCCGTCGGAAGCATGTCCGGGTGCGACCACAGGGCGTCCCGGCCGTCCACCCCGCGCGCGTCCGTGAGCGAGGCCCACAGGCGGGAGGCGTCGCGCAGGCGGCGCGGGCGCAGCTCCAGGCCGATCAGCGTGGCGAACGTCTGCTCCGCCGGTCCGCCCGTCGCACGGCGGCGGCGCAGCGTCTCGCGCAGCGCGTCCGCAGACGCCAGACGCGGCTTCGCGGCCGCGTGCACGACCGCGTCGACCCAGCCCTCGACGAGCGCCAGGGCCGTCTCCAGTCGGGCCAGGGCCGCCTTCTGCTCCGGGGTGTCCTCCGGCTGGAACATGCCCTGCTGGAGGGCGTCCTGCAGCTGCTCCGGGTTCTGCGGGTCGAACTGGCCGACCACGTCCTCCAGCTTGGCCGTGTCGACCTTGATCCCACGCGCATACCCGTCGACCGCGCCGAACAGGTGCGAGCGCAGCCACGGCACGTGTGCGAACAGGCGCTGGTGGGCGGCCTCGCGCAGGGCGAGATACAGCCGCACCTCCTCCTTCGGCACGCCCAGGTCCTTACCGAACGCCTCGACGTTCACCGGCAGCAGCGCGGCCTTTCCGGCCGGGCTCAGCGGCAGGCCGATGTCGGTGGAACCGACGACCTCGCCCGCGAGCACCCCGACGGCCTGCCCGATCTGCGTGCCGAACATCGCGCCGCCCATGGAGCGCATCATGCCGATCAGCGGGCCCGCCATGGCCTGCATCTCCTCCGGCAGGACATCGCCCATCGCCGCGCCGACCCGCTCGGCGACCGGGTCGACGAGTTCCTGCCACGCGGGCAGCGTCGCCTCGACCCACTCCGCGCGCGACCACGCCACCGCGGAGCCGGCACCGGACGGCAGCGACGTCGCATCGTCCAGCCACAGGTCGGCCAGGCGGACGGCCTCCTCGACCGCGGTGCGCTCGGCGGCGCCGACACTCGCGTCCTTGGTGCCGTCAGGAGTGCCCTGGGAGACCGTCTGGCGGGCGATCTGCTTGGCCATCTCCCAGTTCACCGGGCCGCCCTCGTAGGAGAGCATCTGGCCCAGCTGCTGGAAGGCGGCGCCCAGGTCGGTGGGGTTCAGCGAACCGAACATGGCAGCGAGCGGATTGTCCGCACCGGGGCCGCCGAAGCCTCCGGCCCCCGGCAGCCCGCCGAAACCGAACGGGTTGGCCGGTCCCTGACCACCACCGCTCTGCTGGTCCTTCTTCTTGCCCTCGTCGCCGTCTTCCGGCTCCTCCGGCGGAAGGCCGAATCCGAATGGGGTGTCACTCACGGGATTCCTCGGCTGGTAAGGCCGCCGGGTCTTCTCCGACGGCACGGCTGCCCGATAACACCACCCAGCGTAGACACCATGGGCGGTTCGGGCCTCGGTGCTTCGCCGACTCTCGGCCTGCGGCAGGATGGATGCCACCTGGTACGGACGCGTCACTCGCGTTCGTACTGAAGACAACCGCTGGAGACGCCCGGTGAGTTCCCCAGATCCGCAGGTTCGCGCAGCGCGAAACGAGTCAACCAATTCCGCCACGCGCGGGCCCGTCGTCGCGGTCACCGGCGCCGCGTCCGGCATCGGCGCACTGCTCACCGAACGCCTCGTCGCCTCGGACGAGATCAAGCAGGTCATCGCGATCGACGAGCGGCGCGGCGAGTGCGCGGGGGCGCAGTGGCACATCCTGGACGTACGGGATCCGGCCATCGCGGACAAGCTGCGGGGCGCCGACGTGGTGGTGCACCTGGCGCTCGATCTGGATCTGGAGACCGATCCCGCCGCCCGTACGGCCTACAACGTACGGGGGACGCAGACCGTGCTGACCGCGGCCGCCGCGGCCGGTGTCCACCGGGTCGTGCTGTGCACGTCCGCCATGGTGTACGGGGCGCTGCCGGACAACGAGCTGCCGCTGTCCGAGGACGCGGAGCTGCGGGCCACGGCCGAGGCCACCGGCGTCGGCGACCTCCTGGAGATCGAGCGGCTCGCCCGGCGCGCGCCGCGCGCGCATCCGGGGCTCAATGTCACCGTCGTACGGCCCGCGGTGCTCGTGGGAGGCACCGACACCGCGCTGACCAGGTACTTCGAGTCGCCCCGGCTGCTCGTCGTAGCGGGGTCGCGGCCCGCCTGGCAGTTCTGCCACGTCGAGGACCTGTGCAGCGCCCTGGAGTACACCGTCCTGGAGAAGGTCGAAGGGGAACTCACGGTGGGCTGCGACGGGTGGCTGGAACAGGAGGAGGTCGAGGAGCTCAGCGGGATCCGGCGGATGGAACTGCCGTCGGCCGTGGCCCTGGGTGCGGCGGCCCGGCTGCACCGGATCGGCCTGACACCGTCCCCGGCCGGGGACCTGGCGTACACGATGTACCCCTGGGTGGTCAGCGGAAGCCGACTGCACGACGCGGGCTGGCGGCCGCAGCGGACCAACGAGGAAGTGCTCGCCGAGCTCCTGGAGGAGGTCTCCGGCAGGCACACCGTCGCCGGCCGCCGGCTCGGCCGCAAGGACGCGACGGCGGCCGGGGCCGCCGGTGCGACGGTGGCGCTGCTGGGCGCGGCGGCCGTCGTGCGCAGGGCCCGCAAGGCCCGGCGCCGGATCTGAGAGCGAGCCTTGTAGGAGACTCCAAGCCCGCACACGCGCGTGCCGGGTGAAACGTCTGTTCCGGGTTGTCAGCGGCGTGCGGCACGATGGAGGCATGGCACCCACCAACGACCATCCCGGCGAGCAGGCCGCCCAGGACCCCATCAAGCTGATCGCCGTCCGTGAGACCGCGCTCTCCCTGGACGAGGTCTTCCAGGCCGTCGGGGACGACGCCGCGGGCGGGACCGCGCTGTTCGTGGGGACCGTGCGGAACCACGACGGGGGAGCCGATGTGGACCGGCTCGGCTATTCGTGCCACCCCAGCGCCGAGGCCGAGATGCGGCGGATCGCCGAGAAGGTCGTGGCCGGGTACCCGGTGCGGGCCCTGGCCGCCGTTCACCGCATCGGTGACCTGGCCGTCGGGGATCTCGCCGTGGTCGTCGCCGTTTCGTGTCCGCACCGGGGCGAGGCCTTCGAGGCCTGCCGGAAGCTGATCGACGATCTCAAGCACGAGGTGCCCATCTGGAAGCACCAGACCTTCTCCGACGGTACGGACGAATGGGTCGGCGCCTGCTGAGACCCCTGCGCCACGCCCGGGTTGCGTAACTGCACCCCTGGCGTCAGCGTTCTCTGTGTGACTGGTTAATCTGCTGATCAGTCAGTTCTTGCGGTCGCTCACCGGGGTCGGGAGGTCGGCATGGGGGCGCTCCTGTGGTTGTTGATTCCGTTCATCGCAGCGATCGGAGCCGGTCTGTGGGGCACTTGGGCCAACCGGACCCGCAAGGTCCGCGGCGACGGGCCCGAGCTCGACGGGTACGCCCGCTTCCGTGAGGCCATGGAGAAGCCGCACTCCCGTACGTGACATGACAACAGAGGTGGGGCTGACGGTGCGCTGACAGGACCTTCCCGTACTGTCTTGGCATGCCACGCCGCACCGCGACGATGCTCGCCTCCACCCTGATGCTGATCGCGCTCCTGTGCGCGGGAGTCTTCATTCCCGTGCCGTACTCGGAGATGTCCCCGGGGCCCACGGTCAACACGCTCGGGGACCACGACGGCGAGCCGGTGCTGCAGATCTCCGGACGCAAGACGTACGCGGCCGACGGCCACCTGAACATGACGACCGTGCGGGTCACCAGCGCCGACTACAAGATGAACCTCGTCGAGGCCGTCTACGGCTGGCTGGCCCACGACAGCAAGGTCGTGCCGCACGACACGCTCTACCCGGACGGCAAGACCGAACAGCAGTCCACCCAGGAGAACGCCGAGGAGTTCAGCCAGTCCCAGGAGAGCGCCAAGGTCGCAGCCCTGAAGGAACTCGGCATCCCGGTGAAGAGCTGGGTGATCGTCTCGACCGTGGTCAAGGACTCCCCGGCGCAGGGTCAGCTGCACGCCGGAGACGTGATCAAGGCCGTCGACGGTACGGCCGTGAAGCAGCCCGCCGACGTCGCCAAGCTCGTGACCAAGCACCAGCCCGGCCAGAAGGTCGACTTCACGATCGTGCCCGCGAAGGAGCAGGCCGCCGCCGAGAAGAAGAACACGACGGCGACCACGACCCAGGACATCACGCTCACCACCACCACCACCTCCGACGACAGCGGCAAGAAGCGCGCGATCGTCGGGATCTCCGCGGGGACCGATCACACCTTCCCGTTCACCATCGACATCAAGCTCGCCGACGTCGGCGGTCCGAGCGCCGGTCTGATGTTCGCGCTCGGCATCTACGACAAGCTCACCCCTGGCGACCTGACCGGAGGCAAGTTCGTGGCCGGCACCGGGACGATCGACGACAACGGCAAGGTCGGTCCGATCGGCGGCATCGAGATGAAGACGGTCGGCGCACGCGACAAGGGCGCCCAGTACTTCCTCACACCCGCCGAGAACTGCGCGGCCGCCGCCAAGGACACCCCGAGCGGGCTCACCCTGGTCAAGGTGAACACCATCGAGGACGCCCTCGGCGCGCTGAAGGACATCCGCACCGGAAAGACGTCCGACCTGCCGAAGTGCACGACCAAGTAGCCCGAAGGGCTGCGGCGGCCTACTCCTCGAAGGTCGCGGCCAGGGCCTGCGCCAGGCCCGGCACCAGGTCGGAGCCCGTGAGGACCTCGGTCGGCGTGTCCTTCTCGCGCAGCCGCAGCGCCGAGTCACGGGCACCGTCGCGCAGCACCGCAACCGTCATCCGGACCTCCTGACGGTCCGGGTGCCCGGCCACCCACTTCGCCAGCCCCGCCTCGTCCAGCCCCTCGGGGACCTGGGACTCGGCGGACGGCGGCAGCATCAGCCGCTCCACCGTGAGCGCACAGCCGGCCACCGCGTCGGGCCAGGCGATCGTCGCGAGGAACTCGTCCAGCGGCTTGCCGGCCGGGATCTCGTCCTGCTCGACCGGGGTGAGCCCGGTGGTGTCGGGTTCGTCCGCAAGGCCCAGCTGGGCCGCGAGCGCGGGCTCCTGGGACCGCAGCCGAGCGGTGTCTACGAGGGCGAAGAGGCGGGCGGGCTGGTCCCAGCCGAGGCCGGAGGCGTACTCGTCGATCTCGAGTACGGCCCGGGTGAGCGGGCTCGCTGCCATGGGAGTGTTGGACATGGTCACAATCCTGCCTCGTTCATGGCCGGAATCGGGAACCGAGTAAACGGTGAGTAAGTTGCATAGGTGTGGGCCCGCGATCACGGGGGGCCACGGAGGGGCTCACGAACACGCGGGGGCCTGACGAACCGACAGCGACTTCGAGGTGCGCACCTTGGCTTTCCAGATGCCGGACCGCGGCGGAGGCCCGACGGGGCCACGGATCAGAGTGGGCCGCCCGTCCCGGCGAGTCCGGACCCTGCTGATGACACTGGGTGTCCTTGCCGTCCTCGGCATGGCGTTCACCATGTTCGCGGGCTTCTGGACGGACTGGCTCTGGTACCGCTCCGTGAAGTACTCGTCCGTCTTCACCACCACCCTGTGGACCAAGATCGGACTGTTCTTCGTCTTCGGTCTGCTGATGGCCCTCGCGGTCGGCTTCAACATCTGGCTGGCGCACCGGCTGCGGCCGCCGCTGAGCGCCATGTCCATGGAGCAGCAGAGCCTGGACCGCTACCGGATGGGCATCGCCCCGTACAAGACCTGGCTGTTGCTCGGGACCACCGCCCTGGTCGGTCTCATCGCCGGTGCCTCGGCGTCCAGCCAGTGGCGCACCTGGCTGATGTGGGTCAACGGCGTGCCCTTCCACCAGAAGGACCCGCAGTTCCACCTCGACGTCTCCTTCTACGCCTTCGACCTGCCCTGGTACCGCTTCCTGCTCGGCTTCGGCTTCGCCGCCGCCATCCTGTCCCTGATCGCCGCCGCGCTCACCCACTACCTGTACGGCGGCCTCAGGGTCACCTCTCCGGGCGCGCGCGCCACCGCCGCCGCGACCGGTCATCTCTCGGTGCTGCTCGGCATCTTCGTCGCGCTGAAGGCCGTCGCGTACTGGCTCGACCGGTACGGCCTCGCGGTCAAGTCCAGCGACTTCAAGGCGACGGACAACTGGACGGGCCTCAGGTACGTCGACGCGAACGCCTATCTGCCGGCGAAGACCATCCTGTTCTGCATCGCCGTCATCTGCGCGCTCCTGTTCTTCGCCACCCTGTGGCGCCGCACCTGGCAGCTGCCCGTGATCGGCTTCGGCCTGATGGTGCTCTCGGCGATCCTCATCGGCGGGCTCTACCCCGCGATCGTCCAGAAGTTCCAGGTCCAGCCCAACGAGCAGGCCAAGGAAGCGCCGTACGTCCAGAAGAACCTCAAGGCGACCCGTGAGGCGTACGGCATCGACGACACCAAGGTGACCGACTACTCGGGGACGAGCACCACCAAGGACAAGACGAAGCTGCGCGACGGCATCGACGACGCGGCGAGCATCCGCATCCTGGACCCGAACATCGTCTCGCCCACCTTCCAGCAGCTCCAACAGATCAGGAACTACTACGCGTTCCCGAACAATCTGGACGTCGACCGCTACAGCAAGGACGGCAAGGAGCAGGACACCGTCATCGGTCTGCGCGAGCTGAACCTCAACGGCATTCCGAAGAACAACTGGATCAACGACCACTTCCGCTACACCCACGGCTACGGTGTGGTCGCCGCCAAGGGCACCGAGGTCCAGGACGGCCAGCCCGTCTTCACCGAGTCCGACCTGCCGTCCACGGGTGCCCTGGGGAAGTACAAGCAGCAGATCTACTACGGCGAGAAGACCACCACCTACTCGATCGTCGGCGGTCCCCAGCAGGAGATCGACTATTCCGACGACAGCGGTGAGAAGACCACCAGCTACAAGGGCAACAGCGGCGTCAATCTCGCCAACCCGATCAACCGGGCCGCGTACGCGGTAGCGTTCAACGAGCCGCAGATCCTCTACTCCGGGGCGATCGGCAAGGGTTCGCGGATCCTGTACAACCGCACTCCCAAGGAGCGCGTCGAGGCGGTGGCGCCCTGGCTGACCATCGACGGCGACGCCTATCCGGCGGTGGTGGACGGCCGTATCCAGTGGATCGTCGACGCCTATACGACGACGAACGGCTACCCGTACGCCTCCCGGACGACCCTCGGCGACACCACCGCCGACTCGCTGACCGCGGCCAACACCAACCGCGCGGTGGTGGCCCAGCAGAACCAGGTCAACTACATCCGCAACTCGGTGAAGGCGACCGTCGACGCGTACACCGGCGAGGTCAAGCTCTACCAGTGGGACACCGCCGACCCCGTCCTGAAGACGTGGATGAAGGCGTTCCCGGGCACGGTGCAGCCGAGGACGGACATCACACCCGAGCTGCAGGCCCACTTCCGTTACCCGCAGGACCTGTTCAAGGTCCAGCGTGAGCTGCTCAGCCGCTACCACGTGACCGACGCGCAGACCTTCCTCACCGGCAGTGAGGTGTGGCAGGTGCCGGACGACCCGACCAACAGGTCGGGCAATGCGGTGCCGCCGTACTACCTGAGCATGAAGATGCCCGGTCAGTCCTCGCAGGCGTTCTCGCTGACGACGACCTTCACTCCGAACGGACGCGACAACCTCAGTGCGTTCATGGCGGTCGACGCCGATGCGAGCACCAGTGACTACGGCAAGATCAGAATCCTGAAACTGCCGACGAGCACGACCGTCGACGGACCCAAACAGGTACAGAGCAAGTTCAACTCCGAACAGAACATCGCCGCGGCGATCAGACTCCTCAAGGGCGGCGACTCCGACATCGAGTACGGCAACCTGCTGACGGTGCCGCTCGACGGAGGACTGCTCTACGTGGAGCCGGTCTACGTACGCGGCGGTGGACTCAAGTACCCCCTGCTGCGCAAGGTGTTGGTGACCTACGGAGGCAACACCGCCTTCGAGGACACCCTGGACCAGGCCCTCAACAAGGTCTTCGGAGCGGAGAGTACGACCACACCGCCGTCGGACACGGGAACGAACCCACCGCCGACGTCCAGCAACCCCACGGTCCAACAGGCGTTGAACGACGCCCAGAAGGCCTTCGACGCCGGCCAGGAAGCCCTGAAGAAGGGCGACTGGCAGGCGTACGGCCAGGCCCAGAAGGACCTCCAGGACGCCCTCAAGCGGGCCGAGGACGCGCAGTCCAAGGCCGGCAGGACGAGCGGCGGCGGCAACAAGAGCGGCAGCAGTCCCAGCCCGAGCGGCAGTCCGAGCCCGACCAGCAGCTCCGGCAGCGGCTGATCATGTCCACCCCGCGTCGTGGTACGGTTGCCACACAACGACGCGGGGTGGAGCAGCTCGGTAGCTCGCTGGGCTCATAACCCAGAGGTCGCAGGTTCAAATCCTGTCCCCGCTACTGCAGTCGAAGGCCAGAATTCCCCTAAAATCGGGCATTCTCCGCATGTGGTGACCTTGGACGTACGGCCTCAGCTGCTCGACGCACTCTCCGCCCTGCGCGACAGTGT